>NZ_JBJGYN010000007.1:0-124996 GCF_054050015.1 Geodermatophilus sp. SYSU D01176
CCCACCCACCCCCCCACCCCCCCCCCCCCCCCCCCCCCCCCCCCCCCCCCCCCCCCCCCCCCCCCCCCCCCCCCCCCCCCCCCCCCCCCCCCCCCCCCCCCCCCCCCCCCCCCCCTCCCCCACGGTCCCGCGCCGCAGAGTGCTCAGCGCGGCCCTGAGCGGGCTCAGGGCCGACGTCGGTCCGGGCCGTGCGGACGGCGGCCGTGGTCACCAGCACACGGCCCCGCACCCACCCGGTCGCCGCCCCTTGGTTTCCGGCCGTGCGGACAGTGCTCCCGTGACGCGGACGGCGGACCCCGGCCCTGCACCAGGCCGGTCGGCCTCTCCGGTGCCGGAGGGGACTCCGGCACCGGACGGTGCGGACGGCGGACCCCGCGGACCGCTCTCCGGCAGCCCTGGGCCGCGAGGACACCGTGAGGGCGCCGTAGCGGCATCTCCCCTTCGCTGGCCCCATCGCCGGACGCGTGCCAGCGGCGGCGTCCCGGCCGTGCTGGCAGGGGCACGGCGGCCGAGGTCCCCGGCCTCACAGCGGTCCTCGGGGTGGTCGAGGGGCAGGTCAGCTGGCGAGACCGGCGGTCTCGCACGCGTCGCGGCCGGTGACGGTGCGAGATCGCCGATCGCGCCGCTGCGACGGCACGAACCGTCGACCGATCAGCACACCGCTGTCACCGGAACGACGAGGGCCCCTCCCCGCGACAGCGGGAAGGGGCCCTCGAGGTCGGGGCGGGCGGGGTCAGCCCTGGGCGTTCTGCCCGACGTAGTACTCGAACAGCAGGCCACCGATGGTGATCAGCAGCGCCGCGCCGGCCGTGATGATCAGCCACGGGTAGAAGAACGCCAGCGCCAGGCCCATCAGGCCGGCCGACAGCGCGATCCCGAACGGCCAGTAGCTGCCCGGGCTGAAGAAGCCCAGCTCGCCGGCGCCGTCGGCGATGTCGGCGTCCTTGCGGTCCTCCGGGCGGGCGTCGATACGCCGGGAGACGAACCAGAAGAAGCCGCCGACGAGGAACGTCAGTCCACCGGAGAGGACGAGCGCGGTCGTCCCGATCGGCTCGCGGGACCAGACGCCGTAGACGACGGCCGCGATGATGCAGAAGACCCCGATGCCGTTGAAGATGAGCGCTTCGACCTTCACGGTCGTCCCTCCTGCTGCGTGGTGTGCGGTGCGCGGGTGCCGGGCACGTCAGCCGTCGGCCCGCTGCGCGTCGTCGATCAGGTCGAACGGCGCGGTGCTCGTGGCCGCACCCGGCTGGCCGATGCTCTCCAGCGCGTCGTAGGTGCTCAGACCGGACTCCCGCGCGGCCAGGTAGGCGTCGTAGTCCTCCGCGGAGACCGCCCGCACCTCGAAGTTCATGTAGGCGTGGTAGGTGCCGCAGAGCTCGGCGCAGCGGCCCACGAAGGCGCCCTCCTCGCGGACGGTCACCTCGAAGACGTTGTCCCGGCCGTTCTCGTTGCCCGGGATGACGTCGAGCTTGAAGAGGAACTCCGGCACCCAGAACGAGTGGATGACGTCGGCCGACGCCAGCTCGAAACGGATGGTCTGGTCGGTCGGCAGCACGAGGATCGGGATCTCCTCGCTGTTGCCGACCGTGTTCACCGGCTCGCCGTCGTCCGCGGTGGTCTCCGGGTAGACGAACTGCCAGTTCCACTTGAAGGCGTTGACCGCGATGGTCACGTCGGGATCGGCGCTGCGCTCCTGCACCCGGTTCTGCACGACCACCGTGAAGAAGAACAGCCCGGCGATGATGAGGAACGGGATGATCGTGTAGACGATCTCCAACGGCAGGTTGTACGCCGTCTGCTTGGGCAACTCGTCCCCGCGCTTGCGGTGCATGACGACCGACCAGCCGATGAGCCCCCAGACCGCGAAACCGACGATCAGGGCGGCGATGACGGACCAGATCCAGAGGGTCCGCATCTCGTAGGCCTCGTCGGTGATCCCGTCGGGCCAGCCCCAGCGCCAGAACTCGTTGTTCGGGGTGCACCCGGTCAGGGCGAGTACCCCCAGGAGACCGAGCGCGGCGACCCGCGCGAGCCTGCTGCCTCGAGCCACTGCTCGCTGCCTCCTCGTCCTCGTCCGGTACGCCGGACGGTCTCTCGGCGCGCCGCCAGCCGGTGCCCGGCGAACGGCGCCTGTGCCGACCACAGTCTGCGGGGAGACTAGCCGACCCCGCACGGCGGCCGACCACCGGAGATGGGTTCCGGCGGGTCGAGGAGCCCGTGAGCTGCAGGGCGCCCTCGCGGCCGCGCCGGGACCGGACGACGGCCCGGCGGCGCGACGGTGAGCCCCCTCACCGACGTGCCCGCCCGGCGGGCGGCGCCGGTTACAGTCGAGGCCGTGTACTCCCGGCTGCTGACGCCCAAGTGGGTGCTGATGCACCTGGTGGTGGCCGCCCTCTTCGTCGCCACCTTCTTCCTGGGGTACTGGCAGCTGTCCAAGGCCGAGGCCGGCGGCGGCGCGGTGAACTGGAGCTACGCGCTGCAGTGGCCGCTGTACGGGTTCATGGGCCTCGGCTTCTACGTGAAGTTGTGCCTCGACGAGGTCCGCCGCGACCCCGACGAGGACGAGCCGGGCGCCGACCTGGTCCTCTACCAGCGGCCGCGCATCGACACCTCGGGTGACCCGGAACTGGCCGCCTACAACGCCTACCTCGCCGAGCTCAACGAGCGGGCGCTGCAGCAGCGGACCGAGCATGGCCGCTGAACCGACGACGGCCTCGCGCCTGCCCCACGCGCTGGCCCGCCGGGTGGGCCGCGACGTCCCCGCGGCCCTGACCCGCTACCGGGTGATGGCCTGGATCGTGGGCGTCCTGCTCATCGCGCTGATCCTGGTCGCCGTGCCGCTCAAGTACCTCGGCGGCATCGAGGGGCCGGTGACCGTCCTCGGCACCCTGCACGGCTGGCTCTACTTCGTCTTCTTCCTGACCGCCTGCGACCTCGCCCTGCGCGCCTCCTGGACGTTGCGCGGCACGGTTCTCACCCTGGTCGCAGGCACCGTTCCGATCCTGTCCTTCGTGGCCGAGCGCAACGCCACGCGCAAGACCCGCGCCGGCGCCCGCGTCTGACCCTGCCGCGGCCACTCCGCCCGGCACACGACGATCCCCGGAGAACCACGCCCATGTGCGGCCTGCTCGCCTACCTGTCCACAGACGCCGACCGTGTCGACGACACCCGCGTGAAGGAGGTCCGCGAGGCGCTGCACTGCCTGCGGCACCGCGGCCCCGACGAGACCCAGGTCTGGCACGACGCGCGGGTCGCCTTCGGCTTCAACCGGCTGGCGTTCATCGACATCGAGCACAGCCACCAACCGATGCCCTACGCCGACGGGCGCTACCGGATCGTCTTCAACGGCGAGATCTACAACTACGTCGAGCTGCGCCAGGAGCTCGCCGCGCTGGGCGCGCGGTTCGCCACCGAGGGCGACACCGAGGCGATCGTCGCGGGCTATCACCACTGGGGTCAGGACGTCGTCCGGCGGCTGCGTGGCATGTTCGCGTTCGTCATATGGGACACCCACACCGGGACGGCGTTCGGCGCGCGCGACCCCTTCGGCATCAAGCCGCTGTTCACCGCGCGCCTCGCCGACGGGGCGCTGGTCTTCAGCTCAGAGAAGAAGGCGCTGCTGGAGATGCTCGGCGGCAGCGACGCCGCGGGCGGCGTGGACTCCGCGTCCCTGCAGCACTACCTGACGCTGCAGTACGTGCCCGAGCCCGCCACGCTGCACCGTGGCGTCCGGCGGATCGAGAGCGGCACCAGCTTCACCGTGGTGGACGGCGAGCTGCACACCAGCCGCTACTTCCACCCGACCTTCCCCGTCCGGCCGGTGGCGCAGGACGAGCAGCAGGGGTTGTACGACCGGATCGCGGAGGTCCTCGACGACTCGGTGCGGGTGCACATGCGCGCCGACGTCACCGTCGGGTCGTTCCTCTCGGGCGGCATCGACTCCACCGCGATCGCGGCGCTGGCCAAGCGCTACAACCCCGACCTGATGACCTTCACGGTCGGCTTCGAGCGGGAGGGCTACTCGGAGATCGACGTCGCCGCCGAGTCGGCGGCCGCGATCGGCGTCGAGCACGTGACCAAGGTCGTCTCCCCGGAGGAGTTCGCCGAGTCGATCCCGCTGGTCGTCTGGTACCTCGACGACCCGGTCGCCGACCCCGCTCTCGTGCCGCTGTACTTCGTCGCTCGCGAGGCCCGCAAGCACGTGAAGGTCGTGCTCTCCGGCGAGGGCGCCGACGAGCTCTTCGGCGGCTACAACATCTACCGCGAGCCGCTCTCCCTGGCCGCGTTCGACCGGCTCCCCGGGGGCATCCGCCGGGCGCTGGGCGCGCTGTCGGCGCGGCTGCCCGACGGCATGCGCGGCAAGGACCTGCTCCGCCGCGGCTCCATCCCCCTCGAGCAGCGTTACTACGGCAACGCGCGGATCTTCCGGGACGACGAGCTCGGCTTCCTCGAGCGCCGCGACCCCGACCTGTCGCACGTGGCCGTCACCCGCGAGCTGTACGAGCGCACCCGGGCCGCGGGCTACGACGACGTGACCGCCATGCAGTACGTGGACCTGTTCACCTGGCTGCGCGGCGACATCCTGGTCAAGGCCGACAAGATGACCATGGCGAACTCCCTCGAGCTGCGGGTGCCCTTCCTCGACCCGGAGGTCTTCGCCGTGGCGGGCACGCTGCCGGTCGACCAGCGGGTGACGAAGGAGACGACGAAGTACGCGCTGCGGCGCGCGCTGGAGCAGATCGTCCCGGCCCACGTGCTCAACCGGCGCAAGCTCGGCTTCCCCGTGCCCACCCGCCACTGGCTGGCCGAGGACCTGCACGACTGGGCGCGGCAGGTCGTCGAGGAGAGCCAGACCGACGAGTGGCTCGACCGGCGGCAGGTCCTCTGGATGCTCGACGAGCACCGGGACAACCACCGGGCCGGCTCGTCCGTCGACCTCTCCCGCAAGCTGTGGACGCTCCTGGTCTTCATGGTCTGGCACGGCGTCTTCGTCGAGCAGCGCATCAAGCCCGAGGTCCCGGAGACCGTCTACCCGGTGCGGCTGTAGGGCGAGACGACGCAGCGCCCGGCTCCCCGTGAGGGGAACCGGGCGCTGCGTCGCGACGAGTGAGGTCCCGGAGGGTCTCCGCGAGGAACGACGGAGCGGCTCAACGCGTCAGGGGGACGCCAACCGTCCGCGGGGCGATCCGGAGGACCGCGGCGTCACGGCTCAGCTGAAGGAGTCGCCGCAGGCGCAGGAACCGGTCGCGTTCGGGTTGTCGATCGTGAAGCCCTGCTTCTCGATCGTGTCCACGAAGTCGATCACGGCGCCGCCGAGGTACGGGCCGCTCATCCGGTCGACGATGACCTCGACGCCGTCGAAGTCGTAGGTCTGGTCGCCGTCGAGGAAGCGCTCGTCGAAGAAGAGCTGGTAACGCAGGCCGGAGCAGCCGCCGGGCTGGACGGCGATGCGCAGGCGCAGGTCGTCGCGACCCTCCTGGTCCAGCAGCGCCTTGACCTTCGCGGCAGCCGGGTCGCTCAGGATGACGCCGGTGGCCGTGGTGTCCTGCACCGTCATGTTGGAAGTCCTCCCACGTTCGAGGGTGCCTGCTGCGGCACGTCCTGCAGCAGGCCAACACCGCCGGAGCGGAGCCTCTTCCCACTGTACGGGGTCCGGGGGCGTGCGGACCGGGATCGGCCGAGGTCACACGTAGACTCGCGGCCGTGAAGTTCCGTCTGCCCGGACGCCGCGACCGCACCGAGGCCGCGCCCGACCCCGCCGCCGACCTCACCACGCAGCTGGTGAAGGCGGGCGGCAAGGGCCGGCCCACACCCAAGCGCACCGAGGCCCAGGGACGCCGTCCCGGGCCTCCTCCGCCGCCGCCGACCACGCGCAAGGAGGCCTACAAGCGGATGCGCGAGCAGCAGGCGGCCAACCGCGGCACCGCCCGCGCCGCGGCCGCCCGCGGCGACGACAGCTACTTACCGGCCCGCGACCGCGGCCCGGTCCGCAAGCTGGTCCGCGACGTCGTCGACGCCCGCCGCAACGCCGGCAGCTTCTTCCTGCTCGTCGCGGCGCTGGTGCTCCTCGGCAACTTCGTGCCCAACGAGCAGGTGCGCAGCTACACCGTCTCCCTCTGGCTGGTCTTCTTCCTGGTGATCATCGCCGACTCGGTCTTCCTCGGCCGGCGAATCAAGAAGACGGTGCTCGAGCGCTTCCCGAACCAGGACCACAAGATGAAGGGCCTGGTCTGGTACGGCATCACCCGGGCCACCATGGTCCGCCGCTGGCGCTTCCCCAAGCCGGAGGTCGCGCTCGGCGCGAAGGTGTGAGCGGCCGTGGCTAGCGTCGGGCCCCGTGGAATCCCGACGCCTGGGCCGCTCCGGCCTCACCATCTCCGCGATCGCCTACGGCAACTGGCTCACGCACGGCGGCCAGGTCGAGGAGGACGCCGCGCACGCGTGCGTCCGCGCCGCCCTCGACGCCGGCATCACCACCTTCGACACCGCCGACGTCTACGCCGGCACCCGGGCCGAGGCGGTGCTCGGCCGTGCCCTGGCGGGTCAGCGCCGCGAGGGGCTCGAGGTCTTCACCAAGGTCTACTGGCCGACCGGCCCGGGCCACAACGACCGCGGCCTGTCCCGCAAGCACATCACCGAGAGCTGCCACGCCTCGCTGCGGCGGCTGCGGACCGACTACGTCGACCTCTACCAGGCGCACCGCTACGACCCCGCGGTGCCGCTGGAGGAGACGATGACCGCCTTCGCCGACCTGGTCCGGGCCGGCAAGGTGCTCTACGTCGGCGTCTCGGAGTGGAACGCCGAGGAGATCGTCGCCGGCGCGGCCCTCGCCCGTGAGCTCGGCGTCCAGCTGATCAGCAACCAGCCGCAGTACTCGATGCTGTGGCGGGTCATCGAGGACGAGGTCGTGCCCACCTCCGAGAAGGAAGGGCTGTCCCAGATCGTGTGGTCCCCGCTCGCCTAGGGGGTGCTCACCGGCAAGTACCTGCCCGGTCAGCAGCCGCCGGCAGACAGCCGGGGCGGGCACGCGGAGGCCGGGGGGTCGATGCGGCGCTTCCTGCGGGACGACGTCCTGACCCGGGTGCAGGGCCTGCGGCCGGTCGCCGACGACCTCGGCCTGTCCATGGCGCAGCTGGCCATCGCGTGGGTGCTGCAGAACCGCAACGTCGCGGCGGCGATCATCGGCGCGACCCGGCCCGAGCAGGTCCAGGACAACGTGGCGGCCGCCGGCGTGACGCTCGACCCCGGCGTCATGACCCGGATCGACGAGGTCCTCGGCGACGTCGTCGAGCGGGACCCCGCCAAGACCGCCCGCGGCTGAGGAGGACCACCGGAGATGGCCCCTCCTGCCGGGTCCCGGCGACCCCTGCAGGGTCCCGCCACGAGCTCGCGAGTGGCGGGGAGCAGGAGGTCCTTCCACGACGGGTGGGGAGGACGGGGTCGTCCCACAAGTGGCAGGGGCAGGGTGGTCCTTCGTCAGGTGGCGGCCAGGCCCATCGGCCCGTAGACCTCCTGCCCGCCGTCGAAGAGCGTCACCGTGGCGACCCCGCGCTCCAGCAGGTCGCGCCAGTTCTCCCCCAGCCAGGACTCCGCGTCGCCCTGGTTGTCCGCCCGCGGGACCTCGACCCCGATCGCGGCGGGGTCCAGTTCCGCTCCCGAGGGGTCCTCCAACCGCCAGTACCAGCTCATGCGCGCCGAGGTTAGCGAGCCGACGGCGGGCCCGCCGTGCCCGGAGTGTGACCTGCGCCTGGTTACCCCGGCGATCGTCGGGGGCATGTGAGGACATCGACAGCTCCCCTCGTCCGGAGGACCGATGACCGACCCCACCGCGGGTGCCACCCGCGCGACCGCCCCACCCGCCGCCCCCGAGGACGCCTCGACCGGCCAGCTCATCGGCCAGCTCACCGAGCAGATCAGCCGCCTGGTGCGGGACGAGGCCCGGCTCGCGCAGGCGGAGGTCACCCAGAAGGCCAAGCGGCTCGGCATCGGCGCCGGCCTGTTCGGCGGGGCCGGCCTGTTCGCCTTCTTCGGCCTGGCGGTGCTCATCGCCACCGCCGTCCTCGCCCTGGCCCTCGTGCTGCCCGCCTGGCTGGCCGCGCTGATCGTCGCGGTGGTGCTGTTCGCCGTCGCCGGCGTGCTGGCGCTGGTCGGCAAGAAGGACGTCGAGAAGAGCACCCCGCCGGTGCCCACCGAGGCCATCGCCAGTACCAGGGAAGACATCGCGACGGTAAAGGAGAGTGCGCGCCGGTGAGCACGCCAGCCAGCCAGGGCCCCGACGGGACGACGAACGGCCAGCCGCCGGCGAAGGACCCCGACGCCATCAAGGCCGACATCGAGGCCACCCGCGAGCAGCTCAGCCGTACCGTCGACGAGCTGTCGCACCGGCTCGACGTCCCCGAGCGTGCCCGCGAGAAGGCCTACCGGGCGCGCGACACCGCCGTGGAGACCTACCGGGAGAGCCCGCCCGCGGTCATCGGCGCCGGCGCCGGCGTGGCCGCGCTGCTGGGCCTGCTGGTCTGGCGCCGCCGCACCAAGGACCGTCGGGTCGCCCGGCGCGCGGCCAGGCGCGAGGCGAAGCGGGCCGCCAAGGTGGCCGCCGCGCGCCGCGCCGCCGCGGAGAAGGCGGCGAGGAAGACGGCGAAGCGGACTGCGAAGAAGGCGGCGAAGGCCCGCCGGGCCGTGAGGAGGACGAAGTGACCAGCAGCAAGGGAGCCAAGCTCGTCTACCGGCCGATCGGCCTGCTCGGCGGTGTCCTCGCCGGTGTCATCTCGGGCGCGGTCTTCAAGCAGGTCTGGAAGCGCGTGTCGAACGAGGAGGACGCGCCCGACGCGCTGCAGAGCGAGTACCGGATGCGCGAGGTCGTCCTCGCCGCGGCCCTGCAGGGCGCCATCTTCGCGGCCACCAAGGCGGCGATCGACCGGGCCGGCGCCCGCGGGTTCACCAAGCTGACCGGCAACTGGCCGGGCGACTGACGTGGCCGGCACCCGACACCGCGACAGCGCCGTCGACCGCATCAAGGAGCGGGTCGAGGAGAAGGCGGCCCGCCGGGCGGCGGCCAAGGCGGCGGAGGCCCGCGGGCCGCACCCCCGGGCCGACCAGCCGCCGCCCGGCGCGCCGAGCGAGGAGCAGCTACCCGGCATCCGTGCGGACAAGCCGACCGAGATCCCCTGGCGGGGCTGGAAGCAGATCGTCCGGCGCGCCTGGGCGGAGAACAACGCCGACAACATGCCGATCATCGGCGGCGGCGTCGCGTTCTTCGGCTTCCTGGCGATCTTCCCGGCGCTGATCGCGATGATGAACATCTACGGGCTGGTGGCCTCCCCGGAGACCGTGGCCCAGCAGGTGGAGGACCTCTCGGCACAGTTGCCGGAGAGCGCCGCCGACCTGATCGGGGACCAGCTCAACGCCATCGTCACCAACAGCGGCGGAGCGCTCAGCTTCGGGCTGGCCGCCTCCGTGCTCGGCGCGCTGTGGAGCGCCTCCGGTGGCGTCGGGAACCTGGTCACCGCGGTGAACCTCGCCTACGACGAGGTGGAGACGCGGGGCTTCATCAAGCGCAAGGCCATCTCCCTGGGGCTGACGCTCGGCGCGATCGTCTTCGTGCTGATCACCTTCACGCTCGTCGCGGTGGTCCCGAACGTCCTGGACGCGCTGCCGCTGGGCCCGTTCGCCACGGTCCTCGCGCAGGTGGTCCGGTGGGTCGTGCTGCTCGGGATCTTCGCCGGGTCGCTGGCGGTGCTCTACCGGGTCGCCCCGGACCGGGACGCCCCGCGGCTGCGCTGGGTGAGCCTCGGTGCCGTCTTCGTCACGGTGATCTGGGCGCTCGTCAGCCTCGGTTTCAGCATCTACGTCGACAACTTCGGGTCCTACGACAAGACCTACGGGGCGATCGCCGGCGTGATCGTGCTGATGCTGTGGCTGTACCTGACCTGCTACCTGATCCTGCTCGGAGCGGAGATCAACTCCGAGGCCGAGCACCAGACGGCGGAGGACACCACGCAGGGCCCGCCCCAGCCGATGGGCGAGCGCGACGCCACGATGGCCGACTCGCTGCCCGACCCTCCGGTGCCCACCAAGGAGTCACACCCCCGCAGCTGAACCGCTCAGCGCACGTGCGAGGGGACGAAGGGCGGCCGCACGACCTGCACGGTCTGCGGCCGCCCGCGCACGTCGACGGCCAGCTCGGTGCCCTCCGCCACGCCGGAGGCGGTGTCGATCAGCGCCAGGGCGATGCCGGTGCGCAGGGACGGCGAGAAGGTGCCGCTGGTGACCTCGCCGACGCGGGCGCCGTCGGCCTCCAGGACGGCCATGCCCCGCCGCGGGATGCCACGGCCGGTCGCGCGCAGACCCCACAGCAGGCGGGCCGGCCCCGCCTCCTTCTCGGCCAGCAGGGCCTCCCGGCCCCAGAACGCCGGCTTGCGCCAGCCCACCGCCCAGCCGGCACGGGCCTGCACCGGGGTGATGTCGGGCGAGAGCTCGTGGCCGTGCAGCGGGTAACCCATCTCGGTGCGCAGCGTGTCGCGGGCACCCAGCCCGCACAGCCGCAGCCCCTCGTCCCGCCCCGTCTCGACCAGCACGTCCCACAGCTCCCCGGCGCGGTCGGCGGCCACGAGCACCTCGTAGCCGTGCTCGCCGGTGTAGCCGGTGCGGCAGACGGTGACCTCGGCGGAGCCGCCGCCGATGCCGGTCACGAAGGACATGTAGGGCAGCTCGCCGGGCAGCCCCAGGAACGCCAGCAGCTGCGCCGACCGCGGCCCCTGGACGGCCAGGACGGCGACCTCGGTGTGCCGGTCGGTGACCGTCACCCCGGCCGGCGCGGCGTCGGTCAGCCGGGCCACCACCTCGGCGGCGTTCGCGGCGTTCGGCACCAGCAGGACGTCGTCCGGGCCGTGCAGGTAGACGATCAGGTCGTCGACGACGCCTCCGGCGCGCGGGTCGCCGTCGGGCAGGCAGCACATCGTGTACTGCGCCTGGCCGGGCCCGATGCGGGACAGGTCGTTGGTCAGGCAGCTGTCGACGAACGCCGCCGCCCCCGGTCCGCGGACCGTGGCCGTGCCCAGGTGCGAGACGTCGAACAGGCCCACCCCGGTGCGGACCGCCTCGTGCTCGGCCAGCACCCCGCCGCCGGCGTACTCGATGGGCATCGACCAGCCACCGAAGTCGGCGAGCTTGGCGCCGGCCGCGACGTGCCGGTCGTGCAGGGGCGAGGTCCGCGCGGTCACCCCCAGACGCTATCGGTGCCGGCAGTGGCTGGGTGGCCCTCCTGCAGGGGCCCGCCGTGAGCCGGCGAACGGTGGGGGCAGGAGGGTCCTTCTACGATCGAGCGGTGCCGCCGACGATCACCGCCACCGACCGCCCGCTCGAGAAGCTCTCCGCCGACGCCGTGGTCGTCGGTGTCGGCAAGGGACCCGACGGCCTCCTGCCCACACCCGGCGCGGAGGCCGTCGACCGGCTGCTGGGCGGCCGGCTGCTGGGCGCCCTCGCCGACCTGGGCGCCCGCGGCGCCGAGGACGAGGTCACCCGGGTCGCCTCCCTAGGCCAGGGCCCGTTCCCCGTGGTCGCCGCCGTCGGCCTCGGCGCGCCCATGACCGGTGGGGGGTACTCCCCCGAGGCCGTCCGCCGCGCCGCCGGCGCCGCGAGCCGGGCGCTGTCGGGCCGCGCGTCGGTGGTCACCCTGCTGGCCGCGGTCGGCGGGACGCCGGACGAGCAGCGGCTGCACGCCGTCGGTGAGGGCAGCCTGCTCGGCGCCTACGAGTTCACCGCGTACAAGTCCGACACCGACGGCCGCCCCACCCCGCCGCGGGAGTTCACCGTCGTCGTCCCCGGCGCCGGGGACGCCAAGGCCCCGCTGCAGCGCGCCCGTGCGGTCGCCGGCGCCGTCGCGCTGGTGCGGGACCTGGTCAACACCCCGCCCAACGACCTCTACCCCGCCGAGCTGGCCGCCCGCGGCGCGGCCGCCGGGAAGGCGGCCGGGCTCAAGGTCGAGGTGCTCGACGAGCAGGCGCTGGCCGCCGGCGGCTACGGCGGGGTCCTCGCCGTCGGCGGCGGTTCCGCGCGCGGGCCGCGCCTGCTGCGGCTGACCTACGCCGGGAAGAAGGCGCGCACGAAGATCGCGCTGGTCGGGAAGGGCATCACCTTCGACAGCGGCGGCCTGTCGATCAAGCCGGCCGCGAACATGCACCACATGACCAGCGACATGGCCGGCGCCGCCGCCGTGATCGCCACCGTCTGCCTGGTCGCCGAGCTCGGCCTGCCGGTCGAGGTCACCGCCACCGTGCCCATCGCCGAGAACCTGCCCAGCGGCACCGCCTACCGCCCTGCCGACGTGGTGACCTTCCGCAACGGCAAGAAGGCGGAGATCACCAACACCGACGCCGAGGGCCGCGTGATCCTGGCCGACGCCCTCGCGCGGGCCGCCGAGGACTCCCCCGACGCCATCCTGGAGACCTCCACGCTCACCGGCGCGCAGCTGGTCGCCCTCGGCTCGCGCACCGCCGGTGTCATGGGCAGTGACGACATGCGCGACGCCGTCGTGGCCGCCTCCGGCCGCAGCGGCGAGGCGATGTGGGCCATGCCGATGCCCGACGAGCTGCGCCGCGGGCTGGACTCGCCGATCGCCGACTTCGTCAACGCCAACGCCGACCGGATGGGCGGGATGCTCGTCGGGGCGCACTTCCTCGCCGAGTTCGTGCCGGCCGGGGTGCCGTGGGCGCACATCGACATCGCCGGCCCGAGCTACAACACCGGCTCGCCGTGGGGCTACACGCCCAAGGGCGGCACCGGCGTCCCCGTGCGCACGCTCCTGGCCACCATCGAGGACCTCATCGCCGCCAGGTGACGGACGGGAACGGCCTCACCCCTCGCAGGCTCGGGCCGAGCCTGCGAGGGGTGAGGAGGACGGGGTCCTTCACCGAGGGGAAGGGGGACGGGGGTCCTTGTTCCAGTCCCGCATCCGCTGCGGGTAGCCGGTCACCTGCGCGTCGTAGACGGGGATGCCGAGCTCGCGCGAGAGCCGTCGGGCGGTCTCCGGGCCGTCGATCCGGCGCCGCGTCCACTCGCCGTCCGCGGCGACGAGGACGATCGTGGTCTCCGTGACCGCCGTCCGGGGTTCGACGTACCCCTCGACACCCCGGCGGCTGGCGACGAACTGCTCGAGGTGGGCGACGTCGGCCCGCTCGGAGCCGCGGTCGAGCGTGCCCCGGCCCGGTGCCTTCCGCCGCGATCGGCCCCACAGCCCCATGCCCGCTCCCGTCGCTCCGGCGTCGCGCTGGCGTCCCGACGTCAGCCGTGGCAACGGTGCTGCCCGCGACCGCGTTCCCGGAGTGGCAGGATGGGCGAGGATCATCCTCCGCCCGTGTGGACGGGACGGGACCCCGGCATTCGAGGAGACCTCGTGAGCTCACCCACCTCCCCCGCCGACCTGGTCATCCTCGGTGGTGGCTCGGGTGGCTACGCCGCCGCGCTGCGGGCCGCCGAACTCGGCATGTCCGTCGTCCTCGTCGAGAAGGACAAGGTCGGCGGCACCTGCCTGCACCGTGGCTGCATCCCCACCAAGGCCCTGCTGCACGCCGGCGAGGTCGCCGACATGGCCCGCGAGGGTGAGCAGTTCGGTGTCAAGACGTCGCTGGCCGGCATCGACATGGACGGCGTCAACGGCTACAAGGACGGCGTCGTCTCCCGGCTCTACAAGGGCCTGCAGGGGCTGATCAAGAGCCGCAAGATCCAGTACGTGGAGGGCGAGGGCCGACTGGTCTCCCCCACCGCGGTCGAGGTCGGTGGGCAGCGCTACGAGGGCAAGCACGTGCTGCTGGCGACCGGCTCCTACGCCCGCTCCCTGCCCGGCCTCGAGATCGACGGCACCCGGGTCATCACCAGCGACCACGCGCTGGACATGGACCGGGTACCGGCCTCGGCGATCATCCTCGGCGGCGGTGTCATCGGCTGCGAGTTCGCCAGCGCCTGGAAGTCCTTCGGCGTCGACGTCACCATCATCGAGGCCCTGCCGCACCTGGTCCCGCTCGAGGACGAGGCCTCCTCCAAGCTCCTGGAGCGCGCCTTCCGCCGCCGCAAGATCGGCTTCGAGCTCGGGAGCCGCTTCTCGGGCGTGCAGAACACCGAGAACGGCGTCAAGGTGTCGCTGGAGAACGGCAAGGAGTTCGAGGCCGAGCTGCTGCTCGTGGCCGTGGGCCGCGGCCCGGTCAGCCAGGGCCTGGGCTACGAGGAGGCCGGCGTCGCCATCGAGCGCGGCTACGTGCTCGTCGACGAGTACCTCCGCACCAACGTGCCCACCATCTCCGCCGTCGGGGACCTGATCCCGACCCTGCAGCTGGCCCACGTCGGCTTCGCCGAGGGCATCTTCGTCGCCGAGCGGCTGGCCGGCCTCGAGCCCGCGCCGATCGACTACGCCGGCGTCCCGCGGATCACCTACTCCGAGCCCGAGGTCGCCTCGGTCGGCCTCACCGAGGCCCAGGCCAAGGAGCGCTACGGCGAGGTCAAGACCCTCACCTACGACCTCGGCGGCAACGGCCGCAGCCAGATCCTCAAGACCGCGGGCGCGGTCAAGCTCGTGCAGGCCGTCGACGGTCCGGTCGTCGGCGTGCACATGGTCGGCAGCCGGGTCGGCGAGCTGATCGCCGAGGCGCAGCTGATCTACAACTGGGAGGCCGAGGCCGACGACGTCGCCGCCCTCATCCACCCGCACCCGACGCAGAGCGAGGCCCTGGGTGAGGCCCACCTCGCACTCGCCGGCAAGCCGCTGCACGTCCACGGCTGACCGCACCACCCCTCCACCCCACCCTGCGCCAGAAGGAGCCCTGCCCCGATGCCGACCTCCGTCACCATGCCCGCCCTGGGCGAGAGCGTCACCGAGGGCACGGTCACCCGATGGCTCAAGCAGGAGGGTGAGCAGGTCGAGGTCGACGAGCCCCTCCTCGAGGTCTCGACCGACAAGGTCGACACCGAGATCCCGTCGCCGGCCGCCGGTGTGCTGACCAAGATCCTGGTCGCGGAGGACGAGACCGTCGACGTCGGCGCCGAGCTCGCCGTCATCGGTGGGGACGGCGACGGGGGCGCCTCCGGAGGGCCGGCGTCCGCCGAGGACGAGTCCACCACGCCGCAGACGCCCGTCGACCAGGTCGAGGACGCCGGTCCCGGCCCGTCCGACGAGCCGCAGCCGGCCCCGGCCCCGGCCTCGGCCGACGGCGGCTCCGGTGGCGGTGGCGGTGGCGGTGGCGGCCAGGGGACGCCGGTGACCATGCCGGCGCTCGGCGAGAGCGTCACCGAGGGCACCGTCACCCGCTGGCTGAAGTCCGTCGGCGACGAGGTGACCGCCGACGAGCCGCTGCTCGAGGTCTCCACCGACAAGGTGGACACCGAGATCCCCGCGCCGGTGTCGGGCACCCTGCTGTCGATCTCGGTCAACGAGGACGAGACCGTCGACGTCGGCGCCGAGCTCGCCGTCATCGGCTCCGGTGCGGCCGGCGGCGGTGCGCCCGCCGCGGCGCTGGCCGCCCCGGCGCAGCAGGAGCCGCAGTCCGCGCAGGAGCCGAGGGAGCCGGCGCCCCCCGCGCAGGCGACCCGGCCCACCCCGCAGGCCGACCCGACGCCGCAGCGGGCGCAGCCGGCGTCCGAGCAGCCCGGCGCCGACTACGGCTCGGGCGGGGTGCTGCCCAGCACGTCGCCCACCGACGCCCCCTCCCCGGCCCAGGCGGTCGCCCCCCAGGCACCCGCCGCGCCGAAGGCCCCGTCCGCGGAGCCCGCCGGTGACGGTGGCGGGCAGTACGTCACCCCGCTGGTGCGCCGGCTGGCCGCCGAGCGCGGCGTGGACCTGTCCTCGGTGACCGGTACCGGCGTCGGCGGGCGGATCCGCAAGCAGGACGTCATCGCCGCCGCCGAGAAGGCCGCCGCGCCGGCGCCGGCCCCGGCCGCCGCGGCGACGGGCCGGCCGGCACCGAGCCCCTCGCCGGCCGCCCAGCCGGACACCTCGCTGCGCGGGCGCACCGAGAAGCTCTCCCGGCTGCGCACCGTCATCGCGCGGCGGATGGTGGAGTCGCTGCAGGTCAGCGCCCAGCTGACGACGGTCGTCGAGGCCGACGTCACGGCCATCGCCCGGCTGCGGGACCGTGCCAAGCGGGACTTCGAGGCCCGCGAGGGCGTCAAGCTGTCCTTCCTGCCGTTCTTCGCCAAGGCCGCGGTCGAGGCGCTCAAGGCCCACCCGGCCGTGAACTCCTCGATCGACCTCGAGGCCGGCACGGTGACCTACCACGACGCCGAGAACCTGGGCGTCGCGGTCGACACCGAGCGCGGCCTGCTCGTGCCGGTCATCCGGGACGCCGGCGACCTGAGCATCGGCGGGCTGGCCCGCAAGATCGCCGACCTGGCCGAGCGGACCCGCACCAACAAGGTCACCCCGGACGAGCTCGGCGGCGGCACCTTCACGCTGACCAACACCGGCAGCCGCGGGGCGCTGTTCGACACGCCGATCATCAACCAGCCGCAGGTGGCGATCCTCGGCGTCGGCACCGTGGTCAAGCGCCCGGTCGTCGTCCAGGACCCCGGCCTCGGCGAGGTCATCGCGGTCCGGTCGATGGTCTACCTGGCGCTGACCTACGACCACCGGATCGTCGACGGCGCCGACGCGGCCCGCTTCCTGGGCACGGTGAAGGAGCGGCTGGAGGCCGGTCAGTTCCACGGGGAGCTCGGCCTCTCCTGAACCCACATCCGATCGGGGCCCCGGCATGGACGCCGGGGCCCCGATGGCGTCCCGCCCTGCCTGGAGGAGACAGATGAAGGTCGCGGTCACCGGCTCCTCCGGACTGATCGGGACGCGCCTGGTGGCCGCCCTGCGGTCCGACGGGCACGAGGTACTGCGGCTGGTGCGCCGGACGCCGAGGACAGCGGACGAGCACCGCTGGGACCCGCACCACCGGCGGGTCGACCCGGCGCTGCTGGCCGACGTCGACGCCGTGGTCAACCTGGCCGGCACGCCCATCCGGCCGCGACCGTTCACCGCCGGCTACAAGCAGCAGCTGCGCTCCAGCCGGCTGGACAGCACCGGGACGGTGAGCGGGGCGCTGGCGGCTGCGGCCGCGGCGGATCCGGGACGCCGCCGCGTGCTGCTCTCGGCCTCGGCCGTCGGCTACTACGGCGACACCGGCGACCGGCCGGTGGAGGAGGACGCACCGCCCGGCAGCGACTTCCTGGCCCGGCTCTGCGTCGACTGGGAGGCCGCCACCCGCCCCGCCGAGGACGCCGGCGTGCGCGTGGTGCACCTGCGCACCGGCCTGGTGGTCGGCCGCGACGCGATGCTGATGCGCATCCTCGGCCTGGTCTTCCGGGCCGGGCTGGGCGGCCGGATGGGCTCGGGACGGCAGTACTGGCCCTGGATCAGCCTGGACGACGAGGTGGACGCGATCCGCTTCCTGCTGACTGCCGACGTCTCCGGCCCGGTGAACCTGACCGGCCCGGATCCCGTGACCAACGCCGAGTTCGCCCGGCGTCTGGCGGCCACGGTGCACCGGCCGGCCGTCCTGCCGGTGCCCGGGCCGGTCCTGTCGCTGGCGCTCGGGGAGTTCGGCCGGTCCAGCGTGCTGGCCGGGCAACGGGCACTCCCTGCCGCGCTCCAGCGGGCCGGCTTCCGCTGGACCCACCCCGACCTCGACGCCGCGTTCCGGGCGGCCCTCCGGCGCGGCTGAGCCCGGCTCAGGTCACCCGCTCGGCCGACGCGATCCGCCACCCTTCAGCACCCGCCTCCAGCGTCATCCGCACCCCCGCCTCGCCGCGGCCCAGCAGCGACCGCAGCGCCGGCCCACCGACGTCCGCGGCCGGGACCACGGCATAGGGCGGCCAGCGGTCGACCACCCGCAGGGTCACCCGGCCCTCGGCTGCCGAGCCGTCGAGCACCGCTGCGCTGACCACCTCGGGCGCGAACCCCCGGAGCGCTCGGCCGGCGGTGGTCAGGTCGGCAACGGTGGCGCGGTCGGCGGCGAGGAGGGTACTGCCCGGCGCGTACACCTCCTCCAGCAGCGCGACGGAGCCGGTGGAGAGGGCCTCGGCCCGGCGTGCGTAGAGCTCGGCGAGGCGGGCCGGCCAGTCCTCCTCCAGCACGGCGGCGGCCGTCGGCTCGGGGGCCGGCGGTGACGGCGTCGGCGTCGGCGTCGGCGTCGGCGATGGCATCGTCGGCTGCGGGGTGCCGGACGACCTCGGCGCTGCTGGCCCCGGCCCGTCCGGTGCCCCGGCCACGCGGTCGGCCGACGCGGCAGGCTCCTGCGCCGGCGCGGACGGGGCGCTCCCCCACCAGCCGCCGAGCCACACCCCGAGAGCCACCACGGCGGCCGCCCCCAGCAGCGCCCCCGCTCTCCGGAGCAGCCGGCCCGACGGGACCAGCCGGGCCCGCAGTCCGGAGCGGTCCGGCGGCGCCTGCTCCGGATCCCGCCGGTGCCGACCGGGGAGCTGGTGGGTCAGCTCCGTGCGCGGGCCGCGTCCGGTGCGGCCGAGCTCCTCGTCGGGCACCCCGGCCCGCGGCAGCCGCACCGGCTCCGGGCGGCAGGCGTGCCGCAGGTCCAGCGCGAAGGCGGCGGCCGACCCGCGGTGGTGCGGATCAGGGGCCAGCCCGCGGGCGATCACGGCGAGCAGGTCCGGCGGGGCGTCGGGTGCGAGCTCGGCCAGGTCGGGCAGCACGCCGTCCGCGGCGACCCGGAGCGTGTCCGCCGGCGTCGCGGCGTTCCACGGCGCCACCCCGGTCAGCGCGTGGAAGGCCGCGGCGGCGACGCCGAAGACGTCCGAGGCCGGGCCGGGCGGGCCACCACGGGCGACCGTGGGGTCGACGTAGGCCGGCGTCACCTCGCCGGCGGCCTCCTCCCCCAGCACCCGCGCCACGCCGAGGTCGGTGAGCACCGGGCGGCCCTCCGCGGTGAAGACGACGTTGCCCGGGGAGAGGTCGCCGTGCACCACCCCGCGCTCGTGCGCGTCCGCCAGCGCCGCGGCCACGGGGGCGAGGGTGGTGACCACCTCACCGGGGCGCAGCCTGCCCCGCCGGGCCAGCAGCGCAGCCAGGCTGCCGCCGGCCGGCAGGTCCAGGACGAGCGCCACGCGCGGCTGCCCACCCCGGCGCGGCTCGTGCACGACCTCGTGCAGGCGGACCAGGTGCGGGTGCTCGAGCTCGCCCAGCAGCGCCGCCTCGCGTGCCTGCCGCTCGGCGTCCCCGGCCACCAGCAGTTTCACCGCCACCGGCGGGCCGCCGGACCGGGGCACCGCGCGCCACACCTCGCCGGACCCGCCGCGTCCGAGCAGCTCCTCCAGCCGGTAGCCGGGGACGACGGGCGCGGACGGGGACGACGGCATGGCGGGCACCGTAGGGGGCCGGGTCGCATCCCCGCCGGCGTTGTCCACAGGGACCGGTCCCGTCCACCCTCCGGGCCTCGTCCCGCCGGGAGTGGTGACGTCACAGCGACCGGCTGCTCCGGCTGGAGGCCGCCGGCCGCAACGGTGCGGCCGACGAACGCGTCCGGGCCGAGCGCATCCGCAGCCGGCGCGACGAGCACGACGGCATCGGCGCCGCGCCGCGGCAGCTCGTCGGCGCCGCAGGACTCCGCAGCGTCCACCGACGGGTCAGGCGCCGGGGCGCCGCTCGGCCGCTCCATCCCGTCGTCGGCGGGACGAGACCAACCCGACCACGATGGAGATCAGCGTCAGGACCGTGCTGACGAGCGGCAGCCAGGCCTGTGTCCAGGTGTTCCGAACCACCAGGACCGACCCGGCGACGACCACCACCACGAGCAGCCACGACTGCTGCCACCACGGCGTCCTGACCGGGCGCGACACGAGACGGACGCCATCCCCTCGCCAGTCCGGCGGCGGGGGTGTGGACACGCCGAGCCCGGGTCCTCGGCAGGCGACGGTGGACGGCCGATCACCACTCCCAGCGAGATGAGGACCGGGCCCGGACGGGTGGGCCGGCGTCGGGCGACCTAGGTTCGGAGCATGCCGCTGCCCGCCCGCGCCCAGGCCGTCGTCGTCGGGGCCGGTCTCGCCGGGCTGTCCGCGGCGGTCCGGCTGGCCGCCGCGGGCGTCGACGTGCACGTGGAGGAGGCGGCCGCGCACGCCGGTGGCCGGCTGGCCACCGAGCGCGTCGACGGGTTCGTCGCGGACCGGGGCTTCCAGGTGCTCAACACCGGGTACCCGCGCGCCGCCGACCTCGACCTGGCGGACCTCGACCTCGGGTGGTTCTGGCCGGGCGCGGTGCTGCGGGTCGACGGCCGCCCGCACCGGGTGGTCGATCCGCGGCGTCGCCCGACGGCGGCCCTCGACACGGTCCGCGCGCCGCTCGGTTCCCCGCTGCACAAGGCCGCGGTCGCGGCCTACTCCGCCCGGGCCGGCTACGTGCCGGTGGACCGGCTGCTCGGCGAGCCGGAGACCGATGCCGAGGATCGGCTGCGCCGGGCAGGCGTCGGCGAGACCGCGCTGGAGCGCTTCTTCCGCCCCTTCCTCGCCGGAGTGCTGCTGGAGGACCGGCTGGAGACCTCGAGCCGGTACCTGGACCTGCTGTGGCGCAGCTTCGCCCGCGGGGCCATCGGCCTGCCGGCCCGGGGCATGCAGTCGGTGGGCGAGCAACTGGTCGGCCGGGTGGGCGACGGCCGCGTGCACCTCGGCGTCCGGGTCACCACCGTCGCCGGGGACGCGGTGACCACCGACGCCGGGCGCACCCGCGCGGACGCGGTCGTGGTCGCCACCGACCCCGCCACGGCATCGGCGCTGGTGCCGGGGCTGACGGCGTCCGCGCCCCGGCAGGTGACCACGCACCTGCACGTGCTGCCGGCCTCACCGACCGGGGACCCGCTGCTGGTCCTCGGCGCGCCCGGCGGACGGCTGGTCAACAGCGTGGTGCTCACCGACGCCCAGCCCGCCTACAGCCCCGACGGCCGGGCGCTGGTCGCGAGCTCCAGCCTCGCGCCCACCCGGGAGTCCGACGTGCGGGGGGAGGTCGCCACCCTGCACGGCATCGGGCCCGGCGACCTGGAACACCTCACCTCGGTCACCGTGCCACGGGCACAGCCGGCCGCCCTCCCGCCGCTCCACCTCCGGCAGCCGGTGGAGCTGGGCGGCGGGCTGTACGTGGCCGGCGACCACCGCGACACCCCGTCCATCCAGGGCGCCATGGCCAGCGGGGCGCGGGCGGCCCGCGCCGTCCTGCGCGCGCTGGCGCCCGCCCAGCGAGGAGCTGCCTGAACCGTGCCCGCCACAGCACCGACCGTCCTGGCCACCAGCATCGGGTTCGACTCCCGGCGCCGAGGTCCCTACGACTGGGCGCCGGGCCCGGTCTTCGACCTCGCGTTCGAGCTCGCGGGGGCACCCGAGCAGCCGCGGCTGTGCTACCTCGGCACGGCCACCGGCGACGACCCGGTGCGGGTGGCCGGCGTGTACGGGGCCTTCGCCGGCAGCGGCGTGCAGGTCAGCCACCTGAGCCTGTTCCCGATGCCCACCGTGCCCGACCTGCGCGCGCACCTGCTGGCCCAGGACGTCGTCTGGGTCGGCGGCGGCAGCGTCGCGAACCTGCTCGCGGTGTGGCGGGTGCACGGGCTCGACCAGGTGTTCCGGGAGGTGTGGGAGGCCGGCGTCGTCCTGGGCGGGGTGTCCGCCGGCTCCCTGTGCTGGCACGTCGGCGGCACCACCGACTCCTACGGCCCCGAGCTGCGCCCCGTCACCGACGGTCTGGGGCTGATCCCCACCTCCAACGGGGTGCACTACGACTCCGAGGAGCAGCGCCGGCCGCTGTACCACCAGCTGGTCACCGAGGGCACGCTGCCCGGCGGCCACGCCACCGACGACGGCGTGGGGCTGGTGTACCGGGGCACCGAGCTGGTGGAGGCGGTCGCCGACCGGCCGGACAAGGCCGCCTACCGGGTGGAGAGGGGCCCCGACGGCACGGCGGTCGAGACCCGCATCGAGCCCCGCCGGCTGCGCTGAGCGCGGGCATAGGCTGGGCCCCGTGAGCGAGCTGCAGGTCGTCCGGGCGGGCACGGTTCCCTACGACGAGGCGTGGGCGATGCAGCGCGAGCTGCACGCGGCCCGGGTCGCCGGTGAGGGCCCCGACACGCTGTTGCTGCTGGAGCACCCGCCGGTCTACACCGCGGGCAAGCGCACCGAGCCGCACGAGCGCCCCTTCGACGGCACCCCGGTCATCGACGTCGACCGCGGTGGCAAGATCACCTGGCACGGCCCCGGCCAACTGGTCGGCTACCCGATCGTCCGGCTGGCCGACCCGGTCGACGTCGTCGCCCACGTGCGGCGCCTGGAGGCGGCACTCATCGACGTCTGCGACGCTCTCGGCCTGCCCACCGAGCGGGTCGAGGGCCGCAGCGGCGTGTGGGTGCGCGCCGACCACCGCGGCCCGGACCGCAAGGTCGCCGCCATCGGGGTCCGCGTGGCCAGGGGCGTGACCATGCACGGGTTCGCGCTCAACTGCGACCCGGACATGTCGGCGT
Source organism: Geodermatophilus sp. SYSU D01176 (assembly GCF_054050015.1). Lineage (NCBI taxonomy): Bacteria > Bacillati > Actinomycetota > Actinomycetes > Geodermatophilales > Geodermatophilaceae > Geodermatophilus > Geodermatophilus sp. SYSU D01176. Next base: position 22,485 of record NZ_JBJGYN010000007.1, read on the forward strand.
TCGGCAACATGATCCCCTGCGGGATCGTGGACGCCGGCGCCACCTCGCTCACGACCGAAATCGGCCGCGACGTGACCGTCGCCGAGGTCATCGACCCGGTCGAGCGGGCGGTGCGCGAGGTGCTCACCGCCGCCGTCCCCGCCTGAGAAAGGACCCCCTTCCCCGAGCCCTTCGCAGGCTCAGGGCACGCCCGGAAGGGGGCCTCAGCCGACGACGAAGTTGACCAGCCGGCCAGGAACGGCGACGACGCGGCGCACGGTCCTGCCGTCCAGGTGCGCGGCCACCTTCTCGTCCGCCCGGGCCGCGGCCTCCAGCGCGGCGGCGTCGGCGTCCGCCGGCACCGTCACCTGCGCCCGCACCTTGCCGTTGACCTGGACGGCGACCTGCACGGTGTCCTCGACCAGCCAGCGCTCGTCGGCCTCCGGGAACGGCGCCCAGGCCAGCGACGACCCGTGGCCCAGCCGCGACCACAGCTCCTCGGCGATGTGCGGGGCCAGCGGCGCCACCATCAGGACCAGCGGCTCGGCCACCGACCGCGGCACCGGGGAGTCCGCGCCGTACGCCGACGTCAGGTGGTTGGTCAGCTCGGTGATCCGGGCGATCGCGATGTTGAACCGCAGGGTCGAGAACCCGTCCCGCACCCCGGCGATGGTCCGGTGCAGCGCCCGCAGGGTCTCCTCCGACGGTTCGACGTCGGCGGCCCGGACCGCGCCGGTCCGCTCGTCGACCACGACCCGCCAGATCCGCTGCAGCAGCCGCTGCGAGCCGACGACGGCCTTGGTCTCCCACGGCCGGGACTGGTCCAGCGGCCCGGTGGACATCTCGTACACCCGGAAGGTGTCCGCGCCATACGCCCCGATCATCTCGTCGGGGGTGACCATGTTCTTCAGGCTCTTGCCGATCTTCCCGTACTCGCGGTTGACCGGCTTGCCCTCGTGGAAGAACCGGCCGTCCTCCTCCACCACCTCGGCGGCGGGCACGTAGAAGCCCCGCTCGTCGGTGTAGGCGTAGGCCGAGATGTAGCCCTGGTTGACCAGCCGGCGGAACGGCTCCTCGCTGGAGACGTGGCCCAGGTCGAACAGCACCTTGTGCCAGAAGCGCGCGTACAGCAGGTGCAGGACGGCGTGCTCGACCCCGCCGACGTACAGGTCGACACCGCCGACGTCCCCGGGCTCGCGCGGGCCCAGCCAGTAGCGCTCCAGCTCCGGGTCGACCATCCGGGTGTCGTCGCCGGGGTCCAGGTAGCGCAGGTAGTACCAGCAGGACCCGGCCCAGTTGGGCATCGTGTTGGTCTCGCGGCGGTACTTCCTCGGGCCGTCGCCCAGGTCCAGCTCGACCGTCGTCCACTCTGTCGCGCGCGAGAGCGGCGGCTCGGGCGAGGAGTCCGCGTCGTCGTCGGCGAAGGTCTTCGGCGAGTAGTCGTCCACCTCGGGCAGCAGCACCGGCAGCATCGACGTCGGGACGGCGACCGGCAGGTCGTTCTCGTCGTAGACGACCGGGAACGGCTCGCCCCAGTAGCGCTGCCGGCTGAACAGCCAGTCGCGCAGCTTGTAGGTGGTGGTCGCCTCGCCGTGGCCGTTGGCGACCAGCCAGTCGGTGATGGTCGCGATCGCGGTGGCCTTGTCCAGGCCGTCCAGCGAGATCTCGTCGTTCGCCGAGTTGATCATCGGGCCGGCGCCGGTGTACGCGCCGCCCTCGAAGCCCTCCGGCGGCTGCACGGTCCGGATCACCGGCAGCCCGAACTTCTCGGCGAACTCGAAGTCGCGGACGTCCTCGCCGGGCACGGCCATGATCGCGCCGGTGCCGTAGCCCATCAGCACGTAGTCGGCGACGAACACCGGCAGCTCGCGGCCGTTGACCGGGTTGACCGCGGTCGCGCCCGTCCAGACGCCCGTCTTGTCCCGGCCCTCGGTCTGGCGCTCCAGCTCCGAGCGGCGGGACGCCTCGCGCCGGTAGGCGGAGACCGCCTCGCCCGGGGTGGCCGCGCCGCCGGTCCAGCTGGGGTCGGTGTCCGCGGGCCACGCGGCGGCGGTCAGGGACTCGACCAGCGGGTGCTCCGGCGCCAGCACCATGTAGGTGGCGCCGAACAGGGTGTCGGGCCGGGTGGTGAAGACCTCGATCGTCTCCGCGGCTGCGTCGTCCGCCCGCCCCGCCGCCCCGACGGAGAAGCGGATCCGCGCGCCGGTGGAGCGGCCGATCCAGTTGCGCTGCATCAGCTTCAGCGAGTCCGGCCAGTCCAGCCGGTCCAGGTCGTCCAGCAGCCGGTCGGCGTAGGCGGTGATCCGCATCATCCACTGCGTGAGCGGGCGCCGGAACACCGGGAAGTTGCCGCGCTCGGAGCGGCCGTCCGGCGTGACCTCCTCGTTGGACAGCACGGTGCCCAGCCCCGGGCACCAGTTCACCGGCGCCTCGTGCAGGTAGGCCAGCCGGTGGCGGTCGACGACCTTGCGCTTCTCGACCTCGTCGAGCTCGGCCCACGGGCGGCCGGACGGGTTGGTGCCGGGGGCGGGCTCGCGGATGCCGGCGTCCAGCTCGGCCACCAGCTGCTCGATCGGCCGGGCCTTCCCGGCGGACTCGTCGAACCAGGACCCGAAGACCTGCAGGAAGATCCACTGGGTCCACCGGTAGTAGCCCGGGTCGATCGTGGCGAAGCTGCGGCGGTCGTCGTGGTCGACGCCCAGCCGGCGCAGCTGGGCCCGGATGGCCGTGATGTTGGCCTCGGTGGTGATCCGCGGGTGCTGCCCGGTCTGGACGGCGTACTGCTCCGCGGGCAGCCCGAAGGCGTCGTAGCCCATCGGGTGCAGCACGTTGGCGCCGTCCATCCGGCGGAACCGGCTGGTGACGTCGGTGCCCAGGTAGCCCAGCGGGTGGCCGACGTGCAGGCCGGCGCCTGAGGGGTACGGGAACATGTCCATCACGAAGTACTTGGGCCGGTCGGCGACCCGCTCGAAGCCCTCGGACAGCCGGCCGGTGGGGTTCGGGGTGTGGAACGTCCCCTCGGCCTCCCAACGGTCCTGCCAGGCGAGCTCGATCTGCTGCGCCAGGGCCGGGGTGTAGCGGTGCGGCGGGACGTCCCCCACCGCCTGGTCGGCGCTCGGCTGGTCGGCCGTCTGACTCATCGTCGTGCTCCTGGTCATCGGGGTGCTCGTACCGGCGGCGGACAGCAAAAGACCCCTCACGCAGGAGGGGTCGCCGTGCTGACGGGGGATCTCAGGTCAGCACGGCCGCGCGAGGAGGAGCCGCCTGGTCACGCCGTCGATGCTACCGCGCGCGGCCCTCCGGTCCCGGCTCACCCGCACCGGCACCCCGCACCGCCCCGGGTGGAGGACCGGACCCCCTCGGCCGAGAACGGTGGTGTTCGACCGACCGGCCGGGCCTCCGCGCCGTCCCGAGCCGTCCTCGGCCTGACCCTGGGGGCGCTGGCCCTGCTCGCCACCGGTGTGTGGGGCCGTCCGGACGGGGACTCCTGGGCGGTCGCCCACGACCTGGTCCTCTGCAACGCCGTGTACGGGGGTGGCGCAGCAGGTGCTGGCCACCGCCTCCGCCCGGCGGCCCGCCGCGCTGCTGCTGCTGGACCTCGACGGCTTCAAGGAGGTCAACGACAGCCTCGGGCACGCCGCCGGGGACACGCTGCTGCGCCAGGTCGGCCCCCGGCTGCGCGGGGCGCTGCGCGCCTCGGACACCCTGGCCCGGCTCGGCGGCGACGAGTTCGCCGTCCTGCTGCCCGACGCCGGCCTCGATGCGGCCCAGGAGCAGGCCGAGCGCATCCGGGACCTGCTGGCGCAGCCGTTCTCGCCCGGCGGGATCCGGCTGCACGTGGGGGTGAGCATCGGCGTCGCCACCGCCCCCGTCCCCGCGGCGACGGTGGAGGAACTGCTCCGCTGCGCCGACGTCGCCATGTACGCCGCCGAGGCGGGCCGGGAGGGCGTGCGTACGTCCCCGACCCGCACGCCGGCACCGGTGACCGGCTGCACACCATGGAGGAGCTGCGGACGGCGCTGGACGAGGGCGGCCAGCTCGCCGTCCACCTGCAGCCGCAGGTCGACCTCGCCGACGGCCGCGTCGTCGGCGCCGGGGCCCTGGTCCGCTGACACCACCCGACCGGCGGCCTGCTCTCCCCCGCCGACCTGCTGCCCGCCGCCGAGCAGGCCGGGCTGCTGCGGTCGCTGGGCGGCGCCGTCCCGGAGCTGGCGCTGGACGCCGCGGCCCGGTGGTGGCGCGAGCACGGCGTCCCGGTGTCGGTGAACCTCATCACCGACCTCGACCTGCCGGCCGCGGTCGCCGCCGCCCTGGCCCGCCACGGCCTCCCGGCCGCGGCGCTCACCCTCGAGCTGGTCGAGGACACCCTCGTCTCCGACCCCGAGCGGGGACGCTCGGTGCTCGGCGAGCTGCGCCGGACCGGCGTCCGGACGTCGATCGACGACTACGGCACCGGCTACAGCTCGCTCGCCCACCTCCGCACCCTGCCGGCCGACGAGCTCGAGCTCGAGCTCGACCGGAGCCTGACCCAGGACGTCGGCCGCGACCCGCGGGCCACGGCGATCGTCCGGCACACCGTGACCCTCGCCCACGACCTGGGCCTGACGCTCACCGCCGAGGGCGTGGAGGGCGCCGAGACCGCCGCCGCGCTCACCGCGCTGGGGTGCGACACCGCGCAGAGGGGTTCGCGGTGGCCCGCCCGATACCGGTGGAGGCGTTCCTCGACTGGCTGCGCGCACCTGCGTCGCTACAGCCGCTGTAACGCCTCCGGTACCCGGCTGTGGGCGCCGACCGGGAGATCCATCCGGGGTGTGCCGTCCGGAGCGAGCGGGCAGGATGGCCGCCGACACGATCAACCGGAGGTGCATCCCGTGTTCCGCAAGAAGACGCACGGCCAGATCATCGGCGAGGAACTGCAGGAGGGCCTCGTCCACATCGGGACGGCGGTCGCGGAGGCCCGGAAGGCGGCGACGGAGCAGTTGGCGCCGCGCGTGGAGGCCGCCCGGGAGGCGAGCGGCCCGGCCCTGGACGCCGCGAAGGGCGCGGTGGCGCCCAAGGTCGCCGCCGCGGTGGCCGTCGCCGCGCCCGCCGTCGAGGCCGCACTCGACGCGATCGCCCCGCGGGTGGAGGCCGCCCGTGACGCGGTCGGCCCGCGCGTCGAGGCCACCCTCGAGGCGCTCGGCCCCCGCGTCGAGGCCGCGCGCGAGGCCGCGACGCCGCACCTGGCCGCCGCGGTGACCGCGGCCCAGGCCGCGGCCGCCAAGGCCGCCGCCGACCTCGCGCCTCGCATCGAGGCCGCCCGCGACGCGGCGCAGAAGGCGCTGGAGACCGATCTCGTGCCACGGCTCACCGCCGCCCAGGCCGCCACGCTCGCCTACGCCGCCCCCCGGGTGGTCGCCGCTCGCGAGGCGGTCACGCCGGTGCTGGAGAGCACCCGCGAGTCGCTCGCCTCCGGGCTGCTCAGCGCCCGCGACGAGCTCGAGCTGCGCCGCCTGGAGCTCGCCGCCACCACCGCCAAGGCCGCGAAGAAGCGCGCCGAGCTGGAGAAGGCGGCGGCCAAGAAGCGCCGGGAACTGGAGAAGAAGGCCGCCAGAGCGGGTAAGGCGGTCACGCGGAAGGTCGGGAACGAGCCCTCGCCGCGGCGCTGGCCGTGGCTGCTCGCCGTCCTCGGCATCGCCGCCGCCGTGGCGGTGGTGCTGCGCCGCCGCAGCGGCTCCGACGACCTGTGGACCCCCGCCCCCACCGGCGACGGGCCCGTGCCGAGCTACCGAGAGGACCCCGTGCCCAGCTCCCCGAGCAACTCCGGCAAGACCGTCTCGACCGCCCAGACCACGGCGGGCGACGCCACCCCGCCCGACACCGACGCCGGCTCGTGGGCCCAGCAGTCGCACCCCGCCGACGCTGCCGCGCCCGACGTCCCGGGCACCGCGACCGGCGGCACCGAGGACCCGGCGCTGGACACCGCCACCGCCGCCCCGGACGACCAGCCGCAGACCGCCTCCGGCGGGATCGGCTCCGACTCCGAGGACCCGCGCAACCCGGCGACCTGACCCCACACCGCCCCTCAGCAGCAACGCCCGCCTCCGCCGAGGCGGGCGTTGCCGTCTGCGGGGGTACCGTGGTCGATCATGAGCGAGACGGTGGCCCCGACCCCCTCCACCGACACCCCCCTGACGCCGTCCGGCCGGAAGCTGCTGCGCCTCGAGGTCCGCAACAGCCAGGTCCCGATCGAACGCAAGCCGGAGTGGATCAAGACCCGGCTCAAGACCGGTCCGGAGTACACCGAGCTGAAGTCGCTGGTCCGCCGGGAGGGGCTGCACACCGTCTGCGAGGAGGCCGGCTGCCCCAACATCTACGAGTGCTGGGAGGACCGCGAGGCCACCTTCCTCATCGGCGGCGACCAGTGCACCCGGCGCTGCGACTTCTGCCAGATCGACACCGGCAAGCCCGCGGAGTTCGACGCCGACGAGCCGCGCCGGGTCGCCGAGAGCGTCGCCACCATGGGGCTGAAGTACGCCACCGTCACCGGCGTGGCCCGCGACGACCTGCCCGACGGCGGCGCGTGGCTCTACGCCGAGACCGTCCGCCAGATCCACGCCGCCCTCCCCGGCTGCGGCGTCGAGCTGCTCATCCCCGACTTCAACGCCGACCCGGCCCAGCTCGCCGAGGTCTTCTCCTCCCGGCCCGAGGTGCTCGCGCACAACGTCGAGACCGTGCCGCGCATCTTCAAGCGCATCCGCCCCGGCTTCCGGTTCGAGCGGTCGCTGGCGGTTCTCACCGCGGCCCGCGAGGCCGGGCTGGTCACCAAGTCCAACCTCATCCTCGGCATGGGCGAGGAGCCCGACGAGGTCGTCGAGACGATGCGCGCGCTGCACGACGCCGGCTGCGACCTGCTGACGATCACCCAGTACCTGCGCCCGTCGCCGCGGCACCACCCCGTCGTCCGCTGGGTCAAGCCCGACGAGTTCGTCGGCTTCCAGCAGACCGCGGAGGAGATCGGCTTCCCCGGCGTGCTCGCCGGGCCGCTGGTGCGCAGCTCGTACCGGGCCGGCCGGCTGTACCAGCAGGCGGTCGAGGCGCGCGGGTTGACCCGCTCGATCTGAGGACGTCGCGGCCGGTCCGCCGGGGCCGGGCGGCGGCCCTCCTGCAGGGTCCCGACGCGAGCTTGCGAGCGTTGGGGGGCAGGAGGGTCCTTTCTCTATCCTGGGGGCATGGCACGCAGCAGGCCCACCGACTCGTCCGCGCCGTCCGGAAGCGGCAAGGCCGCCACCGGGCCCGGCTCCCGAGGCCGCGGCAGGGGAGCGACGAGGGTCGGCAAGGACGGCCGGCCCAAGGTGGGCCGGCTGAAGAAGGTCGGCAACCAGGCCCGCATGATGAAGCAGGCCTACTCGCTGACCCGCAAGAACGACCCCAAGCTGCCCTGGCTCATGCTGATCGCCTTCGCGGCGGTCGTCGCGGTGGTCGAGCTGATCGGCATCCTGCTCAGCTCGCCGTTCCTCTTCCTGCCCATCGCGATCCTGCTGGGCCTGCTCGCCGCGCTGATCGTCTTCGGCCGCCGCGCACAGGGCTCGGCCTACCGCCAGGTCGAGGGCCAGCCCGGCGCCGCGGCGTGGGTGCTCGAGGGCATGCGCGGCGACTGGCAGGTCTCCTCGGGCGTCGCCGGCACCACGCAGCTGGACGCCGTGCACCGGGTGCTCGGCCGCCCCGGGGTCGTCCTGGTCGGCGAGGGCGCGTCGTCGCGGGTCCGCCCGCTGCTGGCGCAGGAGAAGAAGCGGATCGCCCGGATCGCCGGGGACGCCCCGATCTACGACGTCCTCGTCGGCGACGAGGAGGGCCAGGTGCCGCTGCGCAAGCTCAGCGCGCACGTGATGAAGCTGCCCCGCAACCTCTCCGGCGCCGAGCTCAACGCCCTGCGCAAGCGGCTCTCCGCCCTCGGCGGCACGCGGATGCCGGTTCCCGGCGGCCCGCTGCCCGGCGGTCGCCAGATGACGGTCAGCCAGCGGCAGGTCCGCCGCCGGTAGTCGGCCCCGTCCCCGGGGCGGCGTCCTTCAGCCGAGCCGGGCAAAGGGCTCGGCGTAGCGGAAGGTCCCCTCGGTGCGCCGTCCGGTGAGCCAACGGGCCTGGAAGTGCTCGCCCCAGGCCGGGTCGGGCGCGCCCACACCGACGCTGGCGGCTGCGACGAAGCCGAACCGCCGGTAGTAGCCCGGCGACCCCAGCAGCGCGACCAGCTGCTCGCCGACCGCCTCGGCGACGGCGACCAGTGCGTGCACGAGCACGGTGCCCACGCCCCGGCCCTGCGCCTCGGGCAGCACGCCGAGCGGGCCGAGCCCGAGTACGGGGGTGCCGAGGGGCTCGATCCAGCCGCGGGTGGCGATCACGTGACCGACGACCTCACCGCCGTCGGTCGCGACGAGGGACAGGTGCGGCAGGAAGCCGGCGTCCTCGCGCAGCTCGTCCACCAGCCGGGCCTCGACGACGTCGGTGCCGGGCCGCGCGCCGGGCGGGCGGAAGGCGGCGGCGTGCACCGCGTGGACGGCGGCGGAGTCGGCCGGCCGCTCCCGGCGGACGATCACGCGTCGCGGACCACGGCGGTGTCGGTCAGCCGGTCGTGCAGCCCGCGGCCGTCGGCGTCCACCACGAGCGCGGGGACCAGCACCATCAGCAGCGCCGTCCGGAAGACGGCCCGCCACAGCGCCAGCCGCTCCCCCGGCCGCGGGTGCGCGAGCCGCAGCCCGAGCACCCGCATGCCGGGCGTCTGCCCGAAGACCACCAGCGTGACCACGGTGATCAGCCCGAACGGCAGCAGGCTCCAGTTGCCTGGCAGCGAGGGCGCGGTGAACAGGCCCGCGATCAGCGCCGCGGCCATGGCGTCGACGAGGAAGGCGCCGATCCGGCTGCCGAAGGAGGCCAGGGAGCCGGGCCCCTCGGCGGGCAGCCCCAGCGCGGCGCCCCGCGGGCGCTCTTGAGAGGGTGGCTGCGCGTCCCGGACCATGGACCTCAGCGTAGGACGCGCGCGCAGACCGTCCGCCCGACCGGCGGCGACGGGGTCGGCGACACGCCGCGAGCGTTGTTACCGGCCCGAAACACCCGAGACACCGCAGGGCAACCGCCCGCTCGTACGTTCGCCACCGGCTGTCCGCCCCAACCCGGAGGATCGATGTTCACCAGTCCCGACGAGGTCGCCGCCTACATCCGCGACAACGACGTCGAGTTCGTCGACGTCCGCTTCTGCGACCTGCCCGGCGTCATGCAGCACTTCACGATCCCCGCGTCGACCTTCGGCGAGGACACGTTCTCCGAGGGTCTCGGGTTCGACGGCTCCTCGATCCGCGGCTTCCAGGCGATCAACGAGTCGGACATGCTCCTGCTGCCCGACGCCAACAGCGCCTTCGTGGACCCGTTCCGCAAGCACAAGACGCTGAACATCAACTTCTTCATCCACGACCCGATCACCCGCGAGGCCTACAGCCGCGACCCGCGGAACGTGGCGAAGAAGGCCGAGGCGTACCTCGCCAGCAGCGGCATCGCCGACACCGCCTACTTCGGCCCCGAGGCGGAGTTCTACGTCTTCGACTCGATCCGGCACTCGACCGGCATCAACGAGGGCTACTACCACATCGACGCGGTCGAGGGCTCGTGGAACTCCGGCTCGCTGACCGGCGAGAACGGCGGCCCCAACCTGGGCTACAAGACCCGGCCCAAGGGCGGCTACTTCCCGGTCGAGCCCTACGACCACCAGAGCGACCTGCGCGCCGACATGATGCTCAACCTGACCCGCGCGGGCCTCGAGCTCGAGCGCGGCCACCACGAGGTGGGCACCGGCGGCCAGGCGGAGATCAACTACAAGTTCGACACGCTGCTGCGGTCGGCCGACAGCCTGATGCTGTTCAAGTACATCATCAAGAACACCGCCTGGGCGGCCGGCAAGACGGCGACCTTCATGCCCAAGCCCCTGTTCGGCGACAACGGCTCGGGCATGCACTGCCACCAGAGCCTCTGGAAGGACGGCGAGCCGCTCTTCCACGCCGAGACCGGCTACGCGGGCCTGTCCGACACCGCCCGCCACTACATCGGCGGCCTGCTGGCCCACGCCCCGTCGCTGCTGGCCTTCACCAACCCCACGGTGAACAGCTACCACCGCCTGGTGCCCGGCTACGAGGCCCCGATCAACCTCGTCTACTCGGCCCGCAACCGCTCGGCCTGCTGCCGCATCCCGATCTCCGGCGACAGCCCCAAGGCCAAGCGCATCGAGTTCCGCGTGCCCGACCCGTCGGCCAACCCCTACCTCGCCTTCTCGGCGATGCTGATGGCGGGCCTGGACGGCATCAAGAACAAGATCGAGCCGCCGGCGCCGGTCGACAAGGACCTCTACGAGCTGCCGCCCGAGGAGGCCCTGGGCATCGAGAAGGTGCCGGCCTCGCTGGACGCCGTCCTCGACCGCCTCGAGGTCGACCACGAGTACCTCGTCGACGGCGGGGTGTTCACCCCCGACCTGATCGAGACGTGGATCGAGTACAAGCGGGAGAACGAGATCGACCCGATCCGCCTCCGCCCGCACCCGCACGAGTTCGCGATGTACTACGACATCTGACCTGCCCGGTCCGTTCCGCGGCCCCCGTCCTCGCACCCGAGGACGGGGGCCGCGGTGCGTCCTGCGGCGACGAGGCGGCTCGGTCGCCCCTCCGCCGACCCCGGTACCGTGGCAGGTCGATGTGTCAATCCCATGGGACGAGTTCGTCCGGAACGGTCGGGGTCGTCCAGACCGCGTCGTCGTGGGTCCAACAGCGAGAAGGCGAGAGTCCATGACCACCGACGGCAACCGCACCAGTGTGGCCGTGATCGGCGCCGGCCCCGCCGGGCTGACCGCCGCCTACGAGCTGGTCCGTCGCCAGGTGCCGGTCACCGTCCTGGAGGGTGACTCGATGGTGGGCGGCATCAGCCGCACCGCCGAGCGGGAGGGCTGGCGCTTCGACATCGGCGGCCACCGCTTCTTCACCAAGGTCCCCGAGGTGGAGGCGCTCTGGCACGAGATCCTCCCCGACGAGGACTTCCTCCTCCGGCCGCGGATGAGCCGCATCTTCTACGACGGCAAGCTCTACGACTACCCGCTCAAGGCCGGCAACGCGCTGGGCAACCTCGGGCCGGTCGAGGCCGTGCGGTGCGTGGCGTCCTACCTGTGGGCGCGGGTCCGCCCGCCGAAGAACCAGGAGACCCTGGAGGGCTGGATCGTCGCGCGCTTCGGCAAGCGCCTGTACGAGCACTTCTTCAAGACCTACAACGAGAAGCTCTGGGGCGTCTCGGTCGACCAGCTGCCGGCCGACTTCGCCGCCCAGCGGATCAAGAACCTGTCGCTGACCGGCGCGGTGATCAACGCGCTGACGCCGAAGCGGAACCAGAAGGAGATCACCTCCCTCATCGAGGAGTTCCAGTACCCCAAGTACGGGCCCGGGATGATGTGGGAGACCGCCGCGCGCAAGGTGCAGGAGCGCGGCGGCACGGTGGTCATGGAGGAGAAGGTCCGCACCGTGCACTGGGAGCCCGGTCGCGGTGTCACCGGCCTCACCACGGTCGTCACCGGCGGCTACGGCGCGGGCGCGGGTGCGCCGGAGGCCAGCCGGACCGACGTCGGCACCGAGAAGCGGTACGACGCCCACCAGGTCATCAGCTCCATGCCGTTCTCCTCGCTGGTGCACGCGCTGGACCCCAAGCCCCCGGCGGAGGTGCTCGCGGCGGCCGACGGCCTGAAGTACCGCGACTTCCTCACCGTCGCGCTCGTCCTCCCGGTCGAGGCCGGCTTCCCGGACAACTGGATCTACATCCACTCGCCGGACGTGCAGGTCGGCCGGATCCAGAACTTCGGCTCCTGGTCGCCCTACCTGGTCAAGGACGGGCGCACCTGCCTGGGCCTGGAGTTCTTCGTCAACGTCGGCGACGACACCTGGAACCGGTCCGACGAGGAGCTCATCGCCCAGGGCGCCCGCGAGCTGGAGCAGCTCGGGCTGGCCAAGGCCGCCGACGTCGAGCGCGGCTTCGTCGTCCGGATGCCGAAGGCCTACCCGTTCTACGACGCCGGGTACAAGGACAACGTCGAGGTCATCCGCCGGTGGATGGAGACGAACACGCCGAACCTGCACCCGGTCGGGCGCAACGGCATGTTCCGCTACAACAACCAGGACCACTCGATGATGACGGCGATGCTCACCGTGCAGAACATCGCCGACGGCGCGACGCACGACATCTGGGACGTCAACGTGGAAGAGGACTACCACGAGGAGGTCTCGTCGCAGCGGCCGGACGCCACGGCGGACGACCACGGGAGTCCGCGCCCGTCGGCCGCGTGACCGAGGTACCCGGCGCCCGCCGTCGGCCCGAGCCCCTGGAGAGCGTCGGGCCGGCGGCGGGCGCGTCCGCGTCCGGGGTGGACGCCGCCGCCCGCCCGGGCCCGCTGTCCCGCACCCTGCGGCTGGCGCGCCGGCACCTGGCGTTCCTGGCGCTGCTGGTCCTCGCCGCGATCGCCCGGGGCTACGTCACCGCGGCGTACTCGACGGCCCTGTGGTTCCCGGACTCGGGCACCTACGTCGACCGGGCCGCCTGGGTCGAGCCCGCCGTCGACCGGCCCTGGGGCTACTCGGCCTTCCTCGCCCTGCTCAACCCGGTGACGACCTACCGCGAGGTGGCCGTCGTCCAGCACGTGCTCGGCCTGGCGATGGTGGCACTGGTGTACGCGCTGCTGCAGCGCCGCGGCGTCGCCCGCTGGGTGAGCCTGCTGGCCGTCGTCCCCCTCGCCTTCGACGCCTACCTGCTCGACATCGAGCACTTCATCCTGGCCGAGACGCTGTTCATGTTCCTGATGACCGTCGCGGTGGTGCTGCTGCTGGCCCGCGAGCGACGCGGACCGCTGGTGCTCGCGACGGTCGGCGTCCTCATGGGTCTGGCGACGCTCACCCGCACGGTCGGGCTCTTCCTCGTCGGGGTGCTGTTCGTCTACCTCCTCGTCCGGCTGCTGGTCCGGACGCTGCGCTGGACGGCGGTCGTGGCGTTCGTCGGCGGGGTCGCCGCGGTCCTGCTGCCGTACGCGTTCTGGTTCGGCAGCGTGCACGGCTCGGTGGGGCTCACCGACTACACCGGCCACTTCCTCTACGGCCGGGTGGCCACCTTCGTGCAGTGCGAGGAGCTGGACGTGCCGGCGCGCCTGCAGCCCCTGTGCCCGACCGACCCGCCGGAGGAGCGGCGCCCCGGCGACCAGTTCGTCTGGTTCCCCGACAGCCCGGCCAACGCGGTCGAGAACGGCGTGTGGGTGTGGTCGGAGGAGGACCTCGCGGAGTTCGCCACCATCGCCATCACGGGGCAGCCGCTGGACTACCTGCGCCAACTGGTCTCCGAGACCGTGCACTACGTCGAGCCCGGCCGGGTCGCCGGTCCCCAGGACACCTGCCCGACGTGGTGGGCGTTCCCGTACCCGGCTCCGGTCGAGCAGTACGACTGCACGCCGGTGCTGGCCCCCGGGCCCTACGGCTACGACGAGGAGATGGTCGGGAACCTGCGCTCCTACCAGCGCTACTTCTACACACCCGGACCGGTGCTCGGCGTCTGCCTGCTCGTGGGCCTCGGCGCGCTGCTGGCCCGCCGGCGCGGCTGGTCGGACCGGCCGGACCCGGCGGTCCTGGCGCTGATCGGGTTCACCCTGATGGCCGGCCCGGCGGCGACCGCCTCGTTCGACTTCCGTTACGTGCTCCCGACGCTGGCCGTCCTGCCGCCGGCCGCCGCCCTGGCGTTGCGCGGGGTCGGCCGGCGGCGCCGGGCCGACGAGGGGGCCGTCGCGGAGCCCCGGCCGGAGCCCGCGCCGGCGGCCGGCTGAGTCCGGTCGCCGGCCGCGGGGAGCAGCCCCTGCCGGGCCCGGCTACTCGGGGGGCACGGGCCGCACGGCGACGAGCTGGACGTGGATCCAGACGAGCTGGACGTGGAACCAGGTCGCGCCGCAGCGCGGACAGATCAGCGATCCCGGCGCGGTCGGGGACGGCACCGGTATCCCGCCGAGGGAGTGGCGCTCCCAGGTCAGGCCGTGCCCGTCGTCCCCGTGCTGCACGTCGTAGTCCGCGCTCCAGACGTGCCCGCACCCGGCGCAGGTGAAGCGGTACTGCTCCACCGCGACGTCCTGGAGCATCTCGGTCACGTCCTCTCACCGTCGTGGCGGTGGACGCGCGACCGGGAACGCAGGGGCGCGGCCACACGGTCCCGCCCCTGCGCCGGCGCGGCCAGCGGGGCTCAGCCGGCGATCTCGATGCGCCGCGGCTTCGCCTGCGCGGCCTTGGGCACGCGGACGGTCAGGACGCCGTCGTCCAGCCGGGCGCTGACGTCGTCCGGGTCGACATCCGCGGGCAGGGTCACCGAGTACTCGAAGTGGCCCACGCGCCGGGTCCGCCGACGCAGGACGCCCGTGCGCTCCTTCTCCTTGACCTCACCGGAGACCACCAGCCGGCGGTCGTCGAGCTGGATGTCGATGTCCTCGCGCTGGACCCCGGGCAGCTCGATCTCGACCGAGTAGGCGTCCTCGGTCTCCTCCACGTCGGCCAACGGCGCCCAACTCCGCAGACCGCCGGTGAAGCCGGCCTCCCACAGGGAGTTGACGCGCTCGGCGAGCTCGTCCAGCTCGCGGAAGGGGTCCCAGCCGGCGACTGCGCGGGACCGTGAACGGACGGGCAGTGTCATCTGAGTCGACCTCCTCTGAACCGGTTCGGTGGCTCGCGACCAGGGCCCTGGTCGCGGTCACCTGGTAGAACCTCCAGTGGCCGCTGTAGATTCCCGGGGTCGATGCGAGCGTGCTGCCGGTCCGGTCGAGCCGGGCCCCGACGACCGCGGCCCCGGCCCCCTCCAGGGGACCGGGGCCGCGGTCGCGGGCCGGCTCAGCAGCAGCGGCTGACCGGGTTGCGCTCCGCCTCGTCGGCGCGCCGCCGCTCGAACTCACGCCGGCTCATCGGCTCGTGCCCGTGCTCGGCGCAGTGCCGCAGGTAGTCGTCCCACCGCGCCTCACCGGTGAGCTCCTTGAGGTACCAGTGCACCCCCCTCAGGGCCCGGGTGACGGCGGACCGGACGGCGGTGGCGTTCCCCCCGCTCACCGCGGCGGACCCTCCTGCGTGAAGGTGCCGTGGCCCCGCGCACCCGCGCCGACCAGCCGCTCGTGCTCGGCGATGGCCGCCTTCTCCTCCGCGGTGGCGAACAGCCCGGAGGGCTCGACGATCGACGACGGCACCGCCGGCTCCTCGGTGGTGGGCACCGGACCGCGGGCCCGGAGCGCCCGGGCGATCACGACGACGGCGTTCACCACGACCACGAGGACCAGCAGCGCGAAGACGGCCTGCAGCACGCCGTTCAGCGTCGAGTTGTAGATGATCCGGTCCATCTGGTCGGCGTCCTGCGCGGGCGCCAGGAGCTCCCCCGCCGCCTGCGCGTCGGCGTACCGCTGGCGCTGCGCGAAGTAGCCGACCCTCGGGTCGGCCGAGAACACCTTCTGCCAGCTCGCCGTCATCGTGATGATGAGGTCCCAGGCCAGCGGGATGCCGGTGACCCAGGCGTACTTCGCCTTGCCGTGCTTGATGAGCAGCACGGTGACGAGGGTCAGGGCGATGCCGGCCAGCAACTGGTTGGCGATGCCGAACAGCGGGAAGAGCTGGTTGACGCCACCCAGGGGGTCGGTGACCCCGACGTAGAGGATGTAGCCCCACAGCGCGACCACCGCGGCGCTGGCCATGATGTTGCCCGGCCGCCAGGACAGGTCGCCGAAGCGCTTCCAGACGTTGCCGATCGTGTCCTGCAGCATGAACCGGCCCACGCGGGTGCCGGCGTCGACGGCCGTGAGGATGAACAGCGCCTCGAACATGATCGCGAAGTGGTACCAGAACGCCGCCATCCCGGCGCCGAACGCCTGCGACAGGATGTTGGCGATGCCGACGGCCAGGGTCGGCGCACCACCGGTGCGGGAGACCAGGCTCGGCTCCTGGATGGCCGCGGAGGCCGCGGCCAGGTCCTGCGCCGTGGTGTCGAAACCCAGCCCGTTGACGTAGGCGGCGGCGCTCTCCGCGGTGCCTCCGGTGACGCCGGCCGGCGCGTTCATCGCGAAGTAGAGCCCCTGGTCGATGACCACCGCCGCGATCAGGGCGCTGATGGCGACGAAGGACTCCATGAGCATGCCGCCGTAGCCGATCAGGCGGACCTGGCTCTCCTTGGCGACCATCTTCGGCGTCGTCCCGGACGAGATCAGGGCGTGGAAGCCCGACAGCGCGCCGCAGGCGATGGTGATGAAGACGAACGGGAACAGCGAGCCGGCGAAGACCGGCCCGGTGCCCTCCCGGGCGAACTCGGTGACCGCGTCCGCCTGCAGCACCGGCCGGGCGAGGAGCAGGCCGATGGCGAGCAGGACGATGACGCCGATCTTCATGAACGTCGACAGGTAGTCGCGGGGGGTGAGCAGCAGCCACACCGGCAGCACCGAGGCGACGAAGCCGTAGACCACCAGGGCGAGGACCAGCCACTCCTTGGAGAGGGTCAGCGCCTCGCCGAGCCCGGTGTCGTCGATCAGGCCGCCGCCGATGACCGCGGCCAGCAGCAGGACGACGCCGATGGCGGTGGCCTCGAGGACCCGTCCTGGCCGGATCGTCCTCAGGTAGACGCCCATGAACAGGGCGATCGGGATGGTCAGCGCGATGGAGAACACGCCCCACGGGGACTCGGCGAGCGCGTTGACCACGATCAGCGCGAGCACTGCCAGGATGATGATCATGATGGCGAAGACGGCGATGAGCGCCGCGATGCCGCCGACGATCCCGATCTCCTCGCGGACCATCTGGCCCAGGCTCTTGCCGTTGCGGCGCATCGAGAAGAACAGCACGGTCATGTCCTGCACCGCGCCGGCGAAGATGACGCCGACGATGATCCAGATGGTGCCGGGCAGGTAGCCCATCTGCGCGGCGAGCACCGGCCCGACCAGCGGACCGGCGCCGGCGATCGCGGCGAAGTGGTGCCCGAACAGCACCCGCCGGTCGGTCACGTCGAAGTCGATGCCGTTGTGCAGCCGCTCGGCCGGGGTAGCCCGCCGGTCGTCGACCTGGAGCACGCGGCGCGCGATGAACTTCGCGTAGAAGCGGTAGGCGATCGCGTAGGAGCACAGCGCGGCGAACAGGATCCAGAGTGCCGAGACGGTCTCCCCGCGGGCCAGCGCGAGCACCGTCCAGGCGACGGCGCCGACGATCGCCACCGCCGTCCACACGAGGACGCTCTTCAACGTCGGACGGCGACGGCCGGCTCCCCCGGGGGGTCCTCCGTCGGTGTCGGACCTGCTGACGGTGGTGGACACGGTCGCCCTCCCTCATGCGCGGACAGCGCCCGGACGACGCCGTCCTCGTGGACCCAGGGAGCATGACAAGACCCCGGCCCGGTCCACCAGCAGGGAGCCGGGTCGTGACCGGCCCGTGATCCGTCAGGCGTACCCCCAGACGTCCTGGGCGGTCTCGACGACCAGCGCCAGCTTGGCGATCTGCTCGTCGCGGGTGAGCGCGTTCCCCTCCACCGTCGAGGAGAACCCGCACTGCGGGGAGAGCGCCAGCTGCTCCAGCGGCACGTACCGCGCGGCCTCGTCGATGCGCCGCTTCAGGTCGTCCTTGCGCTCGAGCTCCGGGCGCTTGGTCGTCACCAGGCCCAGGACGACGCGCGTGCCCGGCGGCACGAAGCGCAGCGGCTCGAACCCACCGGAGCGGGCGTCGTCGTACTCGAGGAAGAAGCCGTCGACCTCCAGGCCGCCGAACAGCGCCTCGGCGACGAAGTCGTAGCCGCCCTCGGCCACCCAGGAGGAGCGGAAGTTGCCGCGGCACATGTGCGTGGTGACCGTCAGCCCCTCGGGACGGCCGGCCAGCGCGGCGTTGATCTGCCGGATGTAGCGCTCGTGCTGGTGCTCGGCGTCCCGCCCCTGGGCGGCCAGCTCGGCGCGCTGCGCCGGGTCGTTCAGGTAGGCCAGGCTGGTGTCGTCCAGCTGCAGGTAGGTGCACCCCGCCGCGGCGATCCCGCGCACCTGGGCGGCATAGGCCGCCGACAGCGCGTCCCAGAACGCGTCCTCGTCGGGGTAGACGGCCGGGTCGATCGCCGCGGGACCCCCGCGGTAGTGGACCATCGAGGGCGAGGGGATGGTCAGTTTCGCCGTCTGGGCGTCGGTCACCCTGCTCTGCAGGAACGCGAAGTCCGCGCCGAAGATCGGCTCGTCGATCGACAGCGGCCCGTCGACGCGCAGCCCGGCAGGGGTGAAGTCGATCGTCCCGTCGGCGTTCCGGAAGTGGACGACGATGTCCTCGCCGGTCACCTTGCTGATCCCGTCGATGGCGTAGATGAAGTCCATGTGCCAGGACGCGCGGCGGAACTCCCCGTCGGTGGCGGTGCGCAGGCCGACGTCGTGCTGCATCCGCACCACCTGCGCGATCGCCGCGTCCTCGATGCTGCGCAGCTCGGCGGCGTCGATCTCCCCGGCCGCCAACCGGGCGCGGGCGTCGAGCAGGGGCTGCGGGCGCAGGAGGCTGCCGACGTGGTCGGCGCGGAACGGCGGTCCGGAGGCGTCGGTCATGGCCCCGAGCTCGGTCGAGGGCGCCGGCCCGCGCAGCCCCTGGCCCGCGGGGGTGCCCTCGGCCCCGCGACGGGGTAGGCGACGGGCATGACCGACCTCCTCCGCCACCAGGACGTGGCCGACTCCCCCGGGATCATCGAGGTCGAGGACGTCGTCGCCGGCTGTCCCGACCACCTCGACGCCGTCCGCGGCTGACCGCTCCGGGCCCTCCGGTGATCCGGACCGTGCGCGTGTACGAGCTGGACCCCGGTGCTGCCGGGGCCCGGTTCCTCGTCGACCGGGTGTGGCCGCGCGGGGTCGCGCGGGACGCCCTGGCCCTCGACGGGTGGCTGCGTGACGCCGCTCCCAGCGACGAGCTGCGCCGGTGGTTCGGCCACGACCCGGCCCGGTGGCCGGAGTTCCGCCGCCGCTACGTCACCGAGCTCGACGCCCGCCCGGAGGCGTGGGCGCCGCTGCGGGCCGCGGCGGCTGCCGGCGACGTCCTCCTCCTCTACGCCGCCCGGGACCGCGAGCACAACAACGCCGTCGTCCTGCGCGACCACCTCGAGCAGGCGACCCGACCGCCGGAGGGCTGATCAGCGCAGCACCGGCACCAGGACCGGGACGGCGGCATCCCGGAAGGCCGGGGTGACCTCGCCGTCCCGACGGATGAGGTCCAGCAGCTCGCCGACCTCGTTGCCCTGGGGCCACACCGGCAGCTCCGCGATCGCGCGCAGCGACGCCAGCACCTCGTCCCGGGCCGGGCCGATGGCGTCGGGGTCCCGCTCGGCCTCGGCGAGCAGGGCCTCCAGCGCGCGGTGGGGCTCGGGGTCGGCCAGCTGCTCCAGCGTGGGGACGGCGGCGTCGGCGAAGACGCCGCTCAGCTCGCCCCTCGCCGCGGCGTCCCGCACGTCGGCGAGCAGGTCGGCGGCACGGTCGGCCGTCTCGCCGGCGGGGACGTCGTGGTCGAGGGCGCGGAAGGCGTCGACCAGCTCAGGCCCGGCCGGCCCGACGGCGGGCGGGTCCGCGGCGACCGTCTGCTCGAGGTCGATCAGCCGCGCGGGCCGTACCACGCCGGACAGCACCTGCTGCACCCGCTGTCCCACGGCGGGTGCGAGCCCACCGTCGGTGACCGCGGCGACCGCGGCGTCGTGGACCACGACCGCGGCCGCGCGCTGCGCACCCCCGCCGAGCACCTCCACGCGGCGGAGGCCGTCGAGCACCTCGCCCGCCCGGGGTCCCGCGCCGCCGGGATCCCGCTGGACGAGCTCCTCGAGGTCGCCGATCGTGACCCGCAGCTGCTCCTCCGGTGCCCGGGCGACCGCCGGCAGCGGCGGGAGGGCGACCACCTCCGCGACCTCGGCCGCGCCGACGGAGGTGGTCGCCGCCGTGGCGGCCGGAGGCGTGGCCGGCAGGGCCGGACCGGTGGGCGGGCTCGCTGCGGAGGGCTCCCCGGCGGCGCCCGACACCACCCGGAGGCCCACACCGAGGACGGCGATGGCCACCACGATCCCCGCCAGCACCCTCGTCAGGCGCCGGGCGGCGGGGTCCGGACGCCGGTGGGCGGGCCCGCGCGCGGGTCGGTCGGGACCACCCGCGGGGCGGTCGGTCTCGGGTTCGGCCACGACCTGCTCCCGGGGGTCGAGACCGGCCTGCGCCGGCGGTACGCGGAAGGGCTCATCGTGGACGGAGGAGGCCCGCCGGCACCCGGTCCGGGCTCCCGTCCGGTCCGGGTCGCCCGCCGGTCGTCACGGCGGGCGACCGCCCTCGGACGCCGGGAACGGGGTCCCGCCGCTCCCCCACCTCCGCGGGCGCCCGCGGGTCGCTCCTCGCCGGGCCGGCCGGGGCCCGACGAGGAGCGCAGCGGGCGAGGTCAGCCCTTCGTCGTCCACTGGATGCGGATGTCGTCCGTCACCCGCTCGTCACGGCAGCCGTCCCCATCGGCGTCGGCGCACCAGACGACGTACTGGGTGCCCGGCGTGCTGTCGTTGTCCAGCCGGGCGTGGAACTCGAGGTCGCCGGGCTTGCCGGTCGTCTGGTGGCTCGACTGGAAGCAGAGGTCCATCCGGCCGTCGCGGTTGGTGTCCGACAGCCTCGCGTACGCCGGTCCGCTGCCGTCCGGATCGGGGCAGGCGCTGATGGCGCCGACCCCGGAGCTCTGGAAGGAGGCCGGGCCGTTCCGCTTCTGCCCCGTGCGGTCGAGGAAGCAGGCGTCGTTGTGCAGGTTGCGGTTCGTGGTGCCCCGGTCGCTGAGCTGCTGCCGGTCCTTCTGGTCGGGCCGGGCGCAGGACGAGTCGTCCCTGACGTCCGGGTTCTCCGACGGCATGCCGTTGTCGGGGTTGGTGTAGGAGGCGGCGCGCACGCCGTCGTACCCGCCGCCGTGTGCCAGCGCGGGAGAGGTGCCCAGGCCCAGCGTGGCGACGCCCAGGCTGACGATCGCTGCGGTCCGGATGGCCAGTCGCATGAGGAGCTCCTTGGGTGTGGCCCGTCGTCCCGACCCGGCGGTCCCGGGTCACCGGTACGTACGGGGCGCACCCGCGGTCCGTTGGAGATCCGGGTGACTTCCTCGTCCTGCGCGACCACCTCGGGCCGGCGGTCAGCCGGTGGTCCGGGTCACGGCAGGTCGTGCCGGAGACCGGCGAGGCCCTCCGGCGGGAAGGTGCAGCCCGTGTCGCCGAGCAGCAGGGCACGGTAGGTGGCCGTGGCCGCCTCCTCCAGGTTCAACGCCCGCCGGAAGGCCATGCCGACGTCCGGTCCCAGCGCTGAGCAGCCGTGGTGGGACAGGACGATGCAGTCGTGCTGCCGCGCCTGCTCGGCCGCCCCGTCGGCGAGCTCGTCGCTGCCGTTCGGGGCGTACGGGACCGTGCCGATCGACCGGACGTAGCAGGCGTGGTCGAGGGTGATCAGCCGGATCCGGTGGCCGAGGGCGTCGACCAGGACGGCGTACTGCGGGTGCAGGTGGACGATGGCGTTCACCTCCGGGCGGGCGCGGTACGTGCGCTGGTGGAGCTTCCACTCGCTCGACGGCCGCTCGGCACCGGCGGTGACCTCGCCGTCCAGGGTCACCACGCTGAAGTCCGCGGGCGTCAGCCGGTCGAGCCACGTGCCGGCCGCGGTCACCACGAACTCGGTCTCCCCCGGCAGCCGAGCGGAGAGGTTGCCGCCGCTGGCCAGCACCAGGCCCCGCTCGACCGCCAGGCGGCCGACCTCGACGAGCTGGCCGACCGCCTCGTCGCGGGTCGCGGGTGCCCTCATGCGGCGAAGTAGGAGGCCACGTCGGACGGCGCGAACCGCCCCCGGTCGGTGACCACGACGCCGACGAACCGCGCAGGGGTCACGTCGAAGGCCGGGTAGACACCGGTGACGAGTTCAGACGCCGTGCGGCGGCCGAGGCACTGCAGCACCTCCCGCCCGTCCCGGTCCTCGAGCTCGACGGCGGCCGCGTCCGGCGCGCGCCGGTCCGGGGCCTGGACGAGCGCCAGGTACGGCACGCCGAAGGTGTGCGCGGCGATCGCGATCTGCAGGGTGCCGATCTTGTTCACGACGGAGCCGTCCATGGTGACGCGGTCGGCGCCGGTCACGAAGGTGGTGACGTCGCCCCGGCTCATGAGGTGTGCGGGCATGCCGTCGGTGACCAGCCGCGTGGGGACGCCCATCTCCGCGAGGCTCTCCGCCGTCAGGCGGGCGCCCTGCAGGTAGGGCCGCGTCTCGGTGCACACGGCGTCGATGCGCTTGCCCGAGCGCAGGACCGCCGCCACGGTCTCGGTGAGATAGGAGTCCGCCCAGCAGTGGGTGAGGACCGTGGCGCCGTCGGGGATCAGCGCGGCAGCGTGCTCCCCGAGGCGCCGGTGGCCGGCCCGGTGCCGCTCCGTCACCGCCCGGGCAGCCCGCTCGACCGCGGGCCCCGGCAGCTCCCCGGCGTCCACGGCGGCCGTCCCGGCCGCCAGCAGCTCGGCCACGACGTCGCGGATGCCGTTGTTCGTCGGCCGCGTGGCGACCAGCCGACGGCCGGCCCCGGTCAGGAACTCCCGGCGTGCCCGTGCCGTCGGGAGCCGGTCGGCCTCCCGCGCGGCGAGCGTCATCCCGCCGGCGGCCGCGAACAGCGGGCCGAGGCTCTGGGTGACCATCTCCTCGATCGCCCGGGCCACGTCCTCGTGGCTGCGGCAGGTCACCCACGTCCGCTCGAGGGGGAAGACGCGGCGGTCCAGGATCCGGACGGCGTCCGGCTCGACGACGACGCTCTCCCCGACCAGGGTCGGGACCGGGACGTCCGTCGTGATCATCGTCGGTCGGCCGGCGGACACGCCGGCGGGGGCAGCCACCCGACGATGATCGCGGCCCCAGCGAGCGTCGGCCAGATGCCGGTGACGCGCTTCCGCTCGACGACCGCCGGCTGGTGGTCTCGGGCTGACCCGCGCCGTGAGTGCGCGCGGGTGGTCGCCTCCCCCGCTCGGACGCGTCCACCAGCGCGCACCCGCCGGGGACCCTAGGTCCCGGTGACGTGCTCCGGCCGGATCGGCACCCGGCGCAGCGGCCGGCCGCACGCGGCCCGCACCGCGGCGGCCACGGCCGGGCCGGAGGAGATGGTCGGCGGCTCCCCCACCCCGCGGACGCCGTAGGGCGCGTGCGGGTCGGCGTTCTCCAGCACCTCCACGCGCATCGGGGGCATGTCGAGGATCGTCGGCAGCAGGTAGTCGGTGAACGACGGGTTGCGCACGTGGCCGTCGGTGACGACGACCTCCTCCATCAGCGCCAGCCCCATGCCCTGCGCGGAGCCGCCGTGGATCTGGCCGACGACCGCGTCGGGGTTGATGGCCCGGCCGACGTCCTGGGCGGTGTCGAGGGCGACCACCTTGACCAGGCCGAGCTCGGTGTCGACGTCGACCACCGCGCGGTGCGCGGAGAAGGCGAACTGCACGTGCGCGTCGCCCTGGCCGGTCTCCGGGTCGACGGCGTGGGTGGGCCGGTGCCGCCACTCCACGGTCTCCTCGACCGCGTCGTCCCCGAGGACGTCGGCCAGCCCGGCGAGCACCTCGCCGCCGGGACCGACCACCTTGTCGCCGTCCAGCGCAAGCCCGGCGACCGGCCGGCCGAGCGCGACCGCGGCGCGCTGCAGCACCGCCGTCCGCACCGCCTCGCAGGCGGCCTTGACCGCCCCGCCGGTGACGTAGGTCTGCCGGGACGCCGACGTGGACCCGGCCGAGCCGACCGTGGTGTCGGCCGGCACGACGACCACCCGCTCCACGCCCAGCTCGGTGCGGGCGATCTGCTGCTGCACGGTGACCAGGCCCTGGCCGACCTCGGCGGCCGCGGTGTGCACGGTCGCCACCGCCTCGCCGGCGGTCACCTGCAGCCGCACCCGCGCGGTGGAGAAGTCGTCGAAGCCCTCGGAGAAGCCGACGTTCTTGCAGGTGACCGCGTAGCCGACGCCGCGGCGCACCCCCTCGCCGTGGGTGGTGTTGCCGACCGCGCCGGGCAGGTTGCGCAGGTCGGAGGTCTCCAGCGGCGGGGGCAGCGGCATCGCGGCCACCCGCTCCACCAGCTCGGCGACCGGGGCGGCGGAGTCGATGACCTGGCCGGTGATGGTGCGGTCGCCCTCCTGCACGCCGTTGCGCCGGCGGATCTCCACCGGGTCGACGCCGACGGCGGCGGCGAGCTCGTCCATCAGCGCCTCGTGCGCGAAGGCCGTCTGCACGCAGCCGAAGCCGCGCATCGCGCCGCACGGCGGGTTGTGGGTGAACACCCCGTAGGCGTCGACCGCGACCGAGGGGTAGCGGTACGGGCCCAGGCCGAGCAGCCCGGCGTTGCCGACGACCGCGGCGGTCGAGGAGGCGTAGGCGCCGCCGTCGAGCAGCACCCGGGTCCGCGCGTAGACCAGGGTGCCGTCGCGCTCGGCGCCGAACTCGTAGGTCATCGTCGCCGGGTGCCGGTGCACGTGGCCGTAGAAGGACTCCTCCCGGCCGTAGCTCATCTTCACCGGCCGGCCCGTGCGCAGCGCCAGCAGGCAGGCGTGCACGTGCACCGAGAGGTCCTCCCGGCCACCGAACGCACCCCCGACGCCGGCGAGGGTCAGCCGCACCTTCTCGGGCGGCATGCCCAGGGCCAGGCAGATCTGGCGCTGGTCGACGTGCAGCCACTGGGTGGCGACGTAGAGGTCGACGCCGCCGTCCTCGGCCGGGACGGCGAGCCCCGACTCCGGGCCGAGGAACGCCTGGTCCTGCATGCCGACCTCGAAGTCGAGGCTGACCACGACGGGGGCGACCGGGTCCGGGTCCCCGCGCCGGAGCCTCAGGTGCCGGACCAGGTTGCCCCCGGGGTGCACCTGCGGCGCGTCGTCGTCCAGGGCCCGGCGGGCGTCGGTGAGGGCGGGCAGCACCTCGTAGTCGACCCGGATGCGCGCCGCGGCCCGGCGGGCGGTCTCGAGGTGGTCGGCGGCGACCAGCGCCACCGGCTCGCCCTCGTAGCGGACGAACTCCGCGGCCAGCACCGGCTGGTCGGCGTGCTCGAGGCCGTAGGCGTTCTCGCCGGGGACCTCGTCGGCGGTGAGGACGGCGCTGACCCCGGGCACCGTGAGCGCCTCGGCGACGTCGATGCGCCGGATGCGGGCGTGCGGGTGCGGGCTGCGCAGCGTGACGCCCCAGACCATGTCGTCGTGCCACAGGTCGCTGGCGTAGGCGAACTCGCCGGTGACCTTGAGCGTGCCGTCGGGGCGCTGCGCGCTGTCGCCGATCCGGCCCGACGTCCTCGCCCCGGTCTGGGTGGTGGTCATCGCGCTGCCTGCCGCCGGGCGGCCAGCCGGACCGCGTCGAGGATCTTCTCGTAGCCGGTGCACCGGCACAGGTTGCCGGCCAGCGCCTCGCGGATCTCCGGGTCCGAGGGGTCGGGCACCCGCGCCAGCAGGTCGTGCGCCGCGACCACCAGGCCGGGCGTGCAGAACCCGCACTGGACGGCGCCGGCCTCGACGAAGGCCTCCTGCACCGGGTGCAGCGACTGCCCGTCGGCCAGCCCCTCCACGGTGGTGACCTCGCGGCCGATCGCCTGCCCGGCGGCCACGAGGCAGGCGCACACCGGCTCGCCGTCGAGGTAGACGGTGCACGAGCCGCACTCGCCCTGCTCGCAGGCGTTCTTCGCGCCGGGCAGGCCCAGCCGCTCGCGCAGCAGGTGCAGCAGGCTCGCCCCCGGCCAGACGTCGTCCGCGGTGCGCTCGGTGCCGTTGACGGTGGTGGTGACGCGCATCAGGCGGCCCTCCTCAGGTCGTCCCAGGCCCAGGCGGCGGCGCGGCGGGCCAGCACCGCGAGCGCGTGCCGCCGGTAGGCCGCCGTCCCGCGGACGTCGTCGATCGGGGCGGCGGCCGCGGCCACCCGCTCGCCGAAGGCCCGCGCCAGGCTCTCCGGCAGGGGCGCGCGCCCGGCCCAGTCCAGCTCGCCGGCGAGGAACTCCTCGGCCTCGGGCGCCCGCCGCGGGGTGGGCGCGGCCGACCCGATGCCGGTGCCCACGGCCTGCCGGTCGGGGTGCAGGGCGAGGGCGAACGCCGACACCGCGATCACCATCGCGTTGCGGGTGCCGACCTTGCAGAACTGCTGCGGCCCTCGTGCGGTGCGCACGTGGACGGCGGCGATCAGCTCGTCGCGCTCGAGGGCGTTGCGCTTGACCCCGGTGAAGAACTCGGCGACCGGGATCCACCGGGGACCGCGGGCGGCCGACGCCACCTCCACCTCCGCGCCGGCCGCGAGCAGCGGCGGGTGCGCGTCACCGGCCGGGGACGCCGACCCGAGGTTGCCGCCCACCGTGCCGCGCACCCGGATCTGCGGCGAGCCCACGGTGCGGGCGGCCATCGCCAGGCCGGGCAGCCGGTCGCCGAGCTCGGTGATCACCCGGGCGTAGGGCACCCCGGCGCCGAGCCGGACGACGCCGTCCTCGACCGACCACTCGCGCAGCTCACCGACGCGGGTCAGGTCGAGCAGGGCCCCGGGTCGGCGGCGGTCGAAGTTCAGCTCGACCATCACGTCGGTGCCCCCGGCGATCGGCAGCGCGTCGGACCGCTCGGCCCGCGCCGCGAGCGCCTCCTCCCACGACGACGGCTGCAGGAAGTCCATCGCCCCTCCTCGTCCCCCGCACGGTGTGCCGAGCACTGTGCACGAGGTGTGTCACGAGAAGGGAACAGCGCGTCGCGGGCGCTGACAAGGAGGATCAGACGGTGGTGCTCTCCAGTCCCTCGACCATCCCGTCGAGGACGGCGACCGCGCGCTCGTGGTCCCCGCCGGGCAGCTCGACGGCGTCGGCCAGCAGGGTGCGGCCGTCCCAGTCCAGCGCCCAGGTCGTGATGCGGGTGCCCTCGGGGTAGAGACCGACGGTCGTCACCTGCTGGGTGCGCACCGCCTGCCGGCCGCCGACCTCGAGCTCGGTCCGCGTCACCTCGTCGGGCATCGGCACGGCGACCTCGGTCAGCGGTGCGTCGACGACCTGCAGGGTGACCGGCGCCGTCCGCACGTCGGAGGCCTCGGGAACGACGAACTCGCCGGGGCCGAACCAGCTGCAGGCCGGCAGCACGCCGTCGGCGTTGGTCGACCAGTCGGCGGGGTACTCGACCCGGTAGCCGGCCGGGCTGGTACAGGAGTTCGCGTCGTCCTGCGGGGAGGTCGCGGCGACGGCCCGCGCGGCGGGCGAGACGCCGACCGCCTCGGGCGCCGCGCCGGTGGCCGGGGAGGCGCAGGCGGCGAGGGCGAGGAGTGGGACGGCGGCAGCGGTGCCGCGGAGGTGGCGCACGGTCTCGGCGTCCTCCCGGTCGGGTGCACGGACCCCCTCCCCCTGCCCAGCGGGCGCGCCTCCCGAAACGCGACGGCGGCGGCCGGGTCAGCCGGTGCGCCGCTCCACCGACCGGGCGGCGACCCGGCGGATCCGGTCGGCCTGCCGGGAGAGAACGAGATCGAGCACCCGGTCCACCGGCGGCACCTCGCCCAGCCGGGCCAGCCCCATCCACCGGGGGACGGCGACCGTGCGCGACCACGGCGAGGCCAGGCAGCCGGCGATCTGGTCGGCGACCCGGTCGGGGCGGATGCCGCGGGAGAGCCGGCCCCGGGCGTCGGCGTCCGACACCGGCGGGGAGCCGTGCCCGCGGGCCAGCCACTCGGTGGACACCGGGCCGGGGTTGACCGTGTGCACCCGCACGCCGCGCGCGGCCACCTCCCGCCGCAGCCCCTTCACGAAGCCCTGCACCCCGGCCTTGGTCGCCGAGTAGACCGTCAGCGGCGGCACCTGCGACCAGGCCGCGACCGAGGCGACGGTGACGACGTCGGCACGACCCCGCTGCGCCGCCGCGCTGAACAGGTGCGGCAGGGCGATCCGGGTGAGCTCGACGACGCCGGTCAGGTTGAGCGCGATCAGCCGCTCGACGGCG
Organism: Geodermatophilus sp. SYSU D01176; assembly: GCF_054050015.1. Lineage (NCBI taxonomy): Bacteria > Bacillati > Actinomycetota > Actinomycetes > Geodermatophilales > Geodermatophilaceae > Geodermatophilus > Geodermatophilus sp. SYSU D01176. Next base: position 50,444 of record NZ_JBJGYN010000007.1, read on the forward strand.
TCGCCGGGCATGTCCTCGACCAGTCCCGCCCAGCCCAGCCCCGCGTTGAGGACGACGGCGTCGAGCCGGCCGTGCTCGTCGAGGACCCGGTCGAGCAGCCGCGCGCGGTCGGCCGCGTCGGCGACGTCGGCCACGACCGGGCTGACCCCGGGCAGCCCGCCGACGGCATGCTGCAGGCGGTCGCCGCCGCGGGCGCAGGTCACCACCCTGGCTCCGTCGCGGGCCAGCCGGGTGACGGTGCTGCGGCCGATGCCGGCGCTGCCGCCGGTGACCAGGACGACCCGGCCGTCGGTGCTGGTGTGCATGGCCCCCCTCTACCCGCGGACGGACACCACACCCCTGACGTGCATCGACGGGGCCGCCGGTGGGCATGGGAGCTGCCATGCACCTGCCCGAGCCCCGGGGCCCCCTGACCGCTGCCCTCTGCGCCGACCTGACCCGCGGCACGCTCGCCGCCGCCACCGTCGCGCTGGCCGAGCGGACCGCGGCCACCACCACCGACCCGCTGCTCGACGAGGACCTCCAGCTCGCCCTCGGGGTCTGCTACGAACTGCACTACCGCGGCTTCGACGGCGTCGCCGAGACCTGGGAGTGGGACCCCGAGCTGCTGCGGCTGCGCGCGCACCTGGAGCGGGCGCACACCGCGGCGCTGCGCGAGCTGGTCGGCGAGGTGGAGCCCACCGACGAGCCGGTCGACCGGCAGCTCACCGCCCTCATCGCGGCCGACGACGGCCCCTCGCTGTCGGCCTTCATGTCGCGCACCGGGTCGCTGGAGCAGTGGCGCGAGTACCTCACGCTGCGCTCGGTGTACCACCTCAAGGAGGCCGATCCGCACACCTTCGCCGTCCCCCGGCTGTCCGGGCGGGCCAAGGCGGCGATGGTGGAGATCCAGGCCGACGAGTACGGCGGCGGTGCGCCGGCGCGCATGCACAGCGAGCTGTTCGCCGGCATGATGCGCGACCTCGGGCTGGACGCCGGCTACGGCGCGCTGTGGGACTCCGCCCCGGCCGCGGCCTTCGCCTCGGTGAACACCATGTCGCTGTTCGGCCTGCACCGCCGCTGGCGCGGTGCGGCGCTCGGCCACCTGGCCTGCGTGGAGATGACCTCCTCGGAGCCGTCCCGCCGCTACGCGGCCGGGCTGCGGCGGCTGGGCTTCGACGGGACGACGACGGTCTTCTACGACGAGCACGTGGAGGCCGACGCCGTCCACGAGCAGATCGCCTCGGTGGACATGTGCGGCTCGCTGGTGGCCGAGGAGCCCGGGCTCACCGCCGACGTCCTCTTCGGGGCCGCCTGCTCGCTGGCGATGGACGGCCTGGCCGCGCAGCACCTGCTGGGTGCCTGGGAGGCCGGCCGGTCGGCCCTGCGCGGGGAGCGCGCCCTGGCCGCCTGAGGAAGGACCCTCCGGCCCCCACCGCTCACAGGCTCACGGCGGGGCCCTGCAGGGGGGCCGTTCCCCTCGGTCACCCGATGTCTTCGTGCTGGGCCTCGCGCAGGACCCGGGCGGCCGGCCGCGGGCGGCTCGGCGCGCTCGGGGCGGAGAACCCGGAGCGCTTGTGCGACCCGTCGCAGAACGGCTTGATGCCGGACTTGCCGCACCGGCACAGCGCGATCGTCTCCCGGCCGGGGTCGATCTCGTCGCCGTCCTGGTCGACCAGCCGGAAGTCCCCGCGGACGATCAGCGGGCCGTCGCGGTAGGGCGTGATGGTGGCACCGCCTCCGGACGTTGGGGCGGGGTCCTCGAGCGGCTCAGCGGCGGGCCGGGGCTGCGACACGCTCCTCCCCTGCCCCGGCCGGACCCCGCGCACACCACCCGGAGGCGGTCAGTGCCGGTCCTCACCCCAGCGCACCCACGACGCCAGCAGCGGGTGCTCCGCCGCGAACTGCTCGGCCGCGCTGCGCTCCCGGGCCGTGCGCCGCGAGTGCGGGTGGTCGCGGTGGTGCAGCTGCTCCTCGCACTTGCTGTGGCTCAGGTAGTGCTGGAGCGCCGCGGCGGGGTCGACCCGCCGGCCGCGGGCGGCCACGTCGTGGCGGGCCTCCCACTCGGCGACCAGCTTCTCGGCCAGCGACATGGAGTCCGCACCTGACGAGCGCTCCGGCGAGCGGTGGACGGGGTCTGACATCGCGCTCTCCTCCCGGACGGTGTGCCCTGCCCCCGATGGTTCTCCTGAACGGGTCCGGGTTCCAGTCCCCCGGCCCGCGGAGGACGCCGGACCGCGCGGCCGACCGCGGCCTCCCGAGCGGGAAGCGCTGCGCTGTGTCAGGCACCTGACACAGGAGTAGCGTCGGACGGGTGACGACGCCGTCGGCGACCTCGCGGCCGCCCTTCGAGGTCGTCGTGCTCGCCGCCTCGACCGGGGGCGTCCGGGCCCTGCGTCAGGTCGTCTCCGGTCTGCCGGCGGGCTTCCCCGTGCCGGTCCTGGTGGTCCAGCACCGCACCCCCGGCCCGGACGACCTGCTCACCGGGATCCTGCGGGCCACCGCCGTCCTCCCCGTGCACCGGGCCGCCGACGGCCCGCTCCGCGCGGGGGTGCACGTGCTGCCGCCGCGCAGCAGCGCCGAACTGGCCGCCGGCGGGTCCCTGACCCTCGGTCCGTGCGACTCCGGCCGGTGCGCCGACCGGACGATGGCGAGCGCCGCCGACGCCTTCGGCCCGCGCGTCCTGGCCGTGGTGCTGACCGGGCGGCTCTCCGACGGCGCCGCCGGGGTCCGCGCCGTGCGCCGGGCCGGTGGACGGGTGCTGGCGCAGGACCCGGTGGACGCCGAGGCGCCGGGCATGCCGAGCGCGGCGCTGGCCACCGGGTGCGTGGAGCACGTGCTGCCGCTGCGGCTCGTTCCCCCCGCCCTCATCGCGTACACGATGGCGCCGGGGGCCGCCGACCTGCTCGACGTCCCCGTGCCCCCGTGGGCGCGGCTCGCCGCCGGACGGACCGCCCCCACATGACCTCGAGCACCCGGGGTCCCCGATGCGACCCCGGAGGTGGCCCGTGCGCACGCCCGATCGGCCCCGCGACCCCCGCCGCAACCTGATCCTGGGCGCCCTGCCCGACGACGAGTACGCCCGCCTGTCGCCGCTGCTCCGGCCGGTGGACCTCCAGGTCAGGGAGGTGCTGTACGAGCAGGGCAGGCCGATCGAGCACGTGTACCTGCCGCTCGACTGCGTGCTGTCGGTGCTCTCCGCGGTCGAGGGGGAGGCCGCCGTCGAGGTGGCCAGCGTGGGCTACGAGGGCGTCTCCGGGCTGCCGGTCTTCCTCGGCAGCGCGGTGAGCCCGCACGACAGCCTGTGCCAGGTCGCCGGGACGGCGGTGCGGCTGTCCACTGCCGACCTGCGGGCCTTCCTGACCGGCGACGGTGCGCTGCACGACCTCCTGCACCGCTACACGCAGGCGGTGATGGTGCAGCTGTCCCAGAATGTGGCGTGCAACCGGCTGCACACCACCGAGGAGCGCTGCGCCCGCTGGCTGATGCAGACCCGCGACCGGGTCGGCGCCGACGAGTTCGAGCTCACCCAGGAGTTCCTCGCGCAGATGCTCGGCGTCCGCCGCGGCACGGTCTCGCTCACCGCGGGGGTGCTCCAGCAGGCCGGGGTGATCCGCTACACCCGCGGGCGGATCACCGTCGTCGACGCCGGCGCGCTGCACGACGCCGCGTGCGAGTGCTACGACGTCGTGCAGGCGGAGTACGCCCGGCTCAGCGGGGCTCCCGAGGCGCCCGAGCGAGCCGGCCCGGATCAGCTGCCGGGCTGGCCGTAGAAGACCTGCTCCACGACGCTGCGGGCGTGCCGGGTGGCCCGCCGGTAGTCGTCGAGGAACTGCCCCGGGTCGGCGTCGGGCCCGTACCCGCTGGCCCGCGCCACGCCGGCCAGCTCCACACCAGGGCGGGGCAGCTGGTCGCTGGGCCGGCCGCGGACGAGGAAGACCGCGTTGCGGGCCCGGCTGGCCAGCTCCCACGCCCGCCGCAGCGCCCCCGCCTGCTCCTCGTCGAGCAGGCCGGCCTCCCGCAGCCCGCCCAGCGCGGCCACCGTCGAGGGCACCCGCAGCTCCGGGCGCTCGCCGGCGTGCTCCAGCTGCAGCAGCTGGGCGGTCCACTCGACGTCGGCCAGCCCGCCGCGGCCCAGCTTGGTGTGCGTGGTCGGGTCCGCGCCGCGCGGCAGCCGCTCGCGCTCGACCCGCGCCTTGATCCGGCGGATCTCGGCGACCTGCTCGGCGGTCAGCCCGCCGGCCGGGTAGCGGATCGGGTCCACCAGCTCGACGAACGCCGTCCCCAGGGCCTCGTCGCCGGCCACGGGGACCGCGCGCAGCAGCGCCTGCACCTCCCACACCGACATCCAGCGGTCGTAGTACTCGCGGTAGGAGTCCAGGCTGCGCACCAGCGCGCCCTGCCGGCCCTCGGGCCGCAGGTCGGCGTCCACCTCGAAGGCCGGGTCCGGGGCCGGCTCGCCGAGCAGCCGGCGCAGCGTGTGCGCGACGGCGTTGGCCGCCGCGGTCGCCTGCCCTTCCCCTGCGCCCGCCCGCGGCCGGTGCACGAACAGCACGTCGGCGTCCGAGCCGTAGCCCATCTCCCCGCCGCCGAGCCGGCCCATGCCGATGACCGCGATGTCGGTGGGCAGCTCGTCCGGGTCGATCCCGGCCTCGGCGGCGTGCGCCCGCACCGCGACGTGCAGGCCGACCTGCAGCGTGGCGACGGCGATGTCGGTCAGCGCCCGGCCGACCTGCCCGACGTCGAGCAGGCCGAGCAGGTCCGCGGCGGCGACCCGCAGCAGCTCGTGCCGGCGCAGCCCGCGCAGCACCCGGATGCCGCCGACCGGGTCCGCGGCCCGCCCGGCGGCCTGCCGCCACGACGCGGCGAGGGCGGCCGCCGTGCGCGGGCGCAGCTCGTCGTCGTCGGCGAGGATGCGCAGCGCCTCGGGGGTGCGGGTGAGCAGCGCGGCCACGTACTGGCTGGAGCCCAGCAGCGCGGCCAGCCGCTCGGCCACCTGGCCCTCGTCGCGCAGCAGCCGCAGGTACCACTGGTTGCCGCCCAGGGCCTCGCTGACCGTGCGGTAGGCCAGCAGGCCGGCGTCGGGGTCGGCGCAGTCCGCGAGGGTCTGCAGCACCACCGGCAGCAGGTACTTCTGCATCGACGCCGACCGCGACAGCCCGCCGGTGAGCGCCGCCATGTGCCGCAGCGCGCCGTCGGGGTCGGCGAAACCCAGCGCGCGCAGCCAGTCGCCGGCCGCCTGGGAGCCCAGCTGCGCGGCCTCCGGCGGCACCTTCGCCACGGCCGACAGCAGCGGCCGGTAGAAGAGCTTCTCGTGCAGCCGGCGGACCTCGCGGGTGTGCAGCGACAGCTCGGCGTCGAGGACGGCGACGGCGTCCCCGCGGTGGTCGGGCTTGTAGCCCAGCGACCGGGCCAGCCAGCGCAGCTGCTGCTCGTCGGTGGGCAGCAGGTGGGTGCGGCGCAGCCGGAGCAGCTGCAGGCGGTGCTCGACGGTGCGCAGGAACCGGTAGGAGGCGATGAGCGTGTCGGCGTCCTCGCGGCCGACGTAGCCGCCGGCGCGCAGCGCGTGCAGCGCCGGGAGGGTGCCGCCCACCCGCAGCCGGACGTCGACCCGCCCGTGCACCAGCTGCAGCAGCTGGACGGCGAACTCGACGTCGCGCAGCCCGCCCCGGCCGAGCTTGAGCTCGCGCTCGACCTGGGCCGGCGGGATGTTGTCCAGCACCCGCCGGCGCATCGCCTGCACCTCGCCGACGAAGCCGGGGCGGTCGCCGGCCTGCCAGACCAGCGGGAACAGTTCCTCGACGTAGGCCCGGCCGAGGTCGGGATCGCCGGCGACCGGGCGCATCTTCAGCAGCGCCTGGAACTCCCAGGTGCTGGCCCAGCTGCGGTAGTAGGCCGCGTGGTTGGCCAGGGTGCGCACCAGCGCGCCGGCCCTGCCCTCGGGCCGCAGCGCGGCGTCGACCTCCCAGGCCGCCTCGCGGCAGATCCGCATGAGCGCCGCGGCCACCCGCGTCGCGCTCTTCACCGCCGCGCCGGCGTCGACCTCCTCGCCCGCCTGACCCGACGGGCCGACCGGCTCGGCGACGAACACCACGTCGACATCGCTGACGTAGTTGAGCTCGCGGCCACCGGTCTTGCCCAGCGCGATGACCGCCAGCCGGCAGGCCGCGGCGTCGGCGGGCTGCTCGGCGACGGCCAGGGCGAGCCCCGCGGTCAGGACGGCCCCGGCGATGTCGGCCAGCTCGGCGGCGACGTCCTCGGCGGCCAGGCCCTCGCCGAGGTCGCGCCCGGCGACGGAGAGGATGGCCCGCCGGTAGGCCAGCCGCAGGTCGGCGATCCGGTGCGGGTCGGCGTCCGGCGCGCCCTTGCCCAGCCGCACGCCCCACGGCGGGTCGTCGGGGTCGGCGCCGACGGCGAGGAGCATCTGCCGCTCCAGCGCCTGCGGCGTGGGCCGGGTGGGGCCCCGGGAGGTGCCGTTCCCGTCGCCGTCGAGGACGGTCCAGTCGCCGGGGTGGGCGGCGAGGTGGTCGGCGAGCCCGGAGCTGGCGCCGAGCACGGCCAGCAGCCGGGAGCGCAGCAGCGCCGAGCCGCGCAGCCGGGCCAGCAGCCCGGCGGCCGAGCCGCCGGATGGGTCGGCGGCGTCCAGGGACTCGATCAGCCGGCGCAGCGAGCGGACGGCGAGGTCGGGGTCGCCGGTGCGGGCCAGCGCGGACACGACCGGGCCGGCCTCGGGGTCCGCGGGCTCGTTGCGGTCGAGGTCCCACAGGCCCATGGCCGGCTCGGACAGCAGCCGGGCGGCGCGCTCGCCGTCGAGGAACCCGAACCGGACCAGCCGGACGACGGCCCGCCGCGGGATCTCCGGAGCGGGGCTCGTCGTCACGCCGCGCCCGTCTCGGCCCGGACGCTGTTGCGGACCAGGTCGGCGAAGCGGCCGGCGAACGGCGCCCACACCTCCTCGAGGTCGGGGTGCACCGCGGCCGCGCGGGCGCAGATCGTCTCGCGGTCGAAGGGGCTCGCGGCCACGCCCACGACGTCCCGCTCGGCCCACTCGGCGACGATCTCCGGGGAGGTCTCGATGTGGAACTGCAGGCCGTAGACGTGCTCCCCGACGCGGAACGCCTGGTGGGCGTACATGGGGCTGCTGGCGAGCAGGGTGGCCCCGCGCGGCAGCTCGGCGATCTCGTCGTGGTGGAACTGGATCACGTCGGGCGACAGCGGGAGCGGGCGGAAGAGCGGGTCGCGGTCGGCGGCGTCGCGCTTGGCCACCAGGGTGGCGCCCACCTCGGGCCCCTCGACGCCCTTCCGCACGTGGCCGCCCCCGACCTCGGCGAGCAGCTGGGCGCCCAGGCAGACCGCCAGGGTGGGGACGTCGCCGGCCAGCGCCTCGGCCAGCAGGCGGCGGACGCCGGCGAGTTCCGGGCTGGTCCGCTCGTCGTCCATCGCCGACTGCGGGCCGCCCAGGACGAGCAGCCCGTCGAAGCCCTCGAGCGTCGCGGGGAGCTCGTCGCCGGTGCCCGGCCGGCGCTCGTCGAGCTCCAGCCCGGCCTGCGCCAGCCACGCGCCGAGCCGGGCGGGCGGGTCGGTCTCGTGCGGGACGACGACGAGCAGGCGGGCCACGCCGCCGAGGGTAGTTCGCCGCCGCGCCGTCCCCGGCCGTGCCGGCCCCGCGCCCACCGACCGGTTGTCTCCCACGCGGCTACGGCGGTGAGTGCAGCAGCACTCACCGCCGTAGCCGCGCCGACGCACCTGCCGGTCCCTGCGGACACCGTCGGCATGAGCGCCGCGGCTGCGGGGTCCAGCGCGGCCCTTCCCCGGGACCCGTCACGAGGCTCGCCGCGAGCCTGCGAGTGGTGGGGGCAGGGGGTCCTCCTACATGCCGGGCAGGTACCGGGTGAGCTCCCAGGGGGTCACGTTCTGCCGGTAGGCGTTGAACTCGGCCCACTTGTTGCGCAGGAAGAACTCGAAGACGTGCTCGCCGAGGGCCTCGGCGACCAGCTCGCTGCCCTGCATCGCGGTGAGCGCCTCGCCGAGGGACACCGGGAGGTCCTCGTAGCCGGCCGCGCGGCGCTCGGTGTCGGTGAGCGACCAGACGTCGTCCTCGGCCTCCGGCGGCAGGTCGTAGCCCTTCTCGATGCCGCGCAGCCCGGCGGCCAGCAGGACGGCGAAGGTGAGGTAGGGGTTGCACGCGGAGTCCGGCGAGCGGACCTCCACCCGCGCCGACTGGCCCTTGTTCGGCTTGTAGGAGGGCAGCCGCACCAGCGCCGAGCGGTTGGCCCGGCCCCAGGTGGCCGCGGTCGGCGCCTCGGTGCCGGCGAGCAGCCGCCGGTAGGAGTTCACCGTCTGGTTGGTGACGGCCGTGTACTCCTTGGCGTGGGTGAGCAGCCCGGCGATGAACTGCTTGCCGGTGGTCGACAGCTTCATCGGGTCGGCCGGGTCGTGGAAGGCGTTGCGGTCGCCCTCGAACAGCGACAGGTGGGTGTGCATCGCCGAGCCCGCCAGGTCGGTGAACGGCTTGGGCATGAACGTGGCGTGCACGTCCTGGGCCAGCGCGACCTCCCGGACGACGTGCCGCAGCGTCATGATGTTGTCCGCCATCGACAGGGCGTCGGCGTAGCGCAGGTCGATCTCCTGCTGGCCGGGCGCGACCTCGTGGTGGCTGAACTCCACCGAGATGCCCATCGCCTCCAGCGCGAAGACCGCCTCCCGGCGGAAGTCGTGCGCGACGTTGTGGGTGGACAGGTCGAAGTAGCCGCCGGTGTCGGCCGGCTCGGGCGGCCTGCCGTCGGTCGGCAGGTCCTTGAGCAGGAAGAACTCGACCTCGGGGTGGGTGTAGAAGGTGAAGCCCATGTCGGCGGCCTTCGACAGCGCCCGGCGCAGCACGTGCCGCGGGTCGGCCCAGGACGGCGACCCGTCGGGCAGGGTCAGGTCGCAGAACATCCGGGCGGTGTCGCTGGGCTGCCCCTTGGCCGACGGCATCACCTGGAAGGTGCCGGGGTCGGGCTTGGCGAGCATGTCGGACTCGTAGACGCGGGCGAAGCCCTCGATCGCCGAGCCGTCGAAGCCGATGCCCTCGGCGAAGGCGGCCTCGATCTCGGCCGGAGCGACGGCGACGGCCTTGAGGTAGCCGGAGACGTCGGTGAACCACAGCCGCACGAAGCGGATGTCGCGTTCCTCCAGGGTGCGCAGGACGAACTCCTGCTGCCGGTCCATGCTCGCCATGATCGCGTCCAGTCGTTTCCGGGGTGTGACGTCGTCCCCAGCCTGCCTCCTGCACGGGAGCGGCGGCACCCTGGCACGCCCGGCGGCCCGGAGTGCTACCCGGCGAGCATTTCCAGCGGCGTGTCCGGGTCGGCCAGCCGGGCCGGCTGCACCTGGCGCCGCGACCGGATCAGCTGCTGGATCGGCGCGGTGACGTCCCAGACGTTCACGTTCATGCCGGCGGTCACCCGGCCGTCGGCCGTCCAGAAGGCGATGAACTCCCCGCCGTCGGGGTCGCCGCGGCAGACGAGCGTGTCGCCGGGGCCGGCGAGCCCCGAGTACTCCATGCCCAGCTCGTACTGGTCGGTGAAGAAGTAGGGCACGCGGTCGTAGGTCACCTCCTGTCCCAGCATCGAGCGCGCCGCGGCCGGCCCCTGGTGGAGCGCGTTGGCCCAGTGCTCGACGCGGACGTGGCGCCCGTAGGGCGGGTGGAAGGACGCCGCCACGTCGCCGGCCGCGTGGACGTCGGCCGCCGAGGTGCGCAGCGCGTGGTCGGTCACGACGCCGTTGTCGACGTCCAGCCCTGCCGACGCCGCCAGTGCCGTGTGCGGGACGGCGCCGATCCCGACGACCACCACGTCGGCCGGCAGCCCCGCGTGGGCGTCGGTGACCACCGCGGTGACCCGTCCCCCGGATCCGCGGAGCTCCCGGACGACCGTGTCGGTCAGCAGGTCGACGCCGTGGTCGCGGTGCAGCCGGGCGAACACGCGGCCCATCTCGGCGCCCAGCACCGCGTGCAGCGGGGTGGGCTGCGGTTCGACGACCGTGACCGCGTTGCCGTGGGACCGTGCGGCCGCGGCGACCTCGAGCCCGATCCAGCCGGCGCCGACGACGACCACCCGGCGTCCGCCGCCGGCCAGGTCGGCCTGCAGCCGGTCGGCGTCGGCCAGGGTGCGCAGGTACCGGACACCGTCGAGGTCGGCGCCGGGGACCGGGAGCGGCCGGGCCGAGGCCCCGGTGGCCAGCAGCAGCCGCGCGTAGCCGAGCTCCTCCCCCGTGTCCAGCGCCACCCGGTGCGCGGCCGGGTCCAGCCCGGTGGCCCGGACGCCGGTGCGCAGGTCGACGTCGTGCTCGGCGTACCACCCGGCGTCGTGGACGAAGGCGCTGTCGCGGCCGGCGGTGCCGAGCAGGTAGCCCTTGGACAGCGGCGGCCGTTCGTAGGGCCGCTCGGGTTCGGCGCCGACGAGCACGACCGGCCCGTCGAACCCCTCCTCCCGCAGCGTCTGCGCGGCCTTGGCGCCGGCCAGTCCGGCACCGACGATGACGAACGCGTCCTGGTTGGGCACGGGGTCCTCCCCTCGGGGCTGGGTCAGGCGGTTCCGGTGAGTGCGAAGAACTCGGCGCGGGAGCGGGCGTCGGAGCGCAGCACGCCGTGCAGCGCGGAGGTGACGGTGCGGGCGCCGGTCGCCCGGACCCCGCGCAGGGACATGCACAGGTGCTCGGCCTCGATCACGACGCCGACCCCCCGTGGGGCGAGGTGCTCCTGCAGCCAGTCGGCCACCTGCTGGGTCAGCCGCTCCTGCACCTGCAGGTCGCGGGCGAACACCTCGAGCACCCGGGCGAGCTTGGACAGCCCGAGGATCCGGTCACCGGGCAGGTAGCCGACGTGCGCGACCCCGGAGAAGGGCAGCAGGTGGTGCTCGCACAGGGACTGCAGGGGGATGTCCCGGGCGAGGACCAGCTCGTCGTAGCCCTCGTCGTTGGGGAAGGTGGTGAGGTCGAAGTGCCGGCCGGTCAGCAGCTCGGCGTAGGAGCGGGCCACCCGCCGCGGCGTCCCGGCCAGGTGCGGCGACGCCGGGTGCCTGCCCAGCGCCCGGAGCAGCGCGCTGACCGCCTCCTCGGCCGCGGGCAGGTCCACCGCCCCGGTCTCCCGCACGACGCGCAGGGCGGGGGTGCGGCTCTCGACCGCGGAGGCCTCCGCCGGTCCGGCCGCGGTCACGACCGGTCCCCGGCGGTGCGACCGGGCGCGTAGCGCACCGCGAGCCGGGCGAGGGCGACGGCGGCGACGAGCAGCCCGAGGTCGCGCAGGGCCACGTCGTAGAAGCCGGGGACGGTCAGCAGGTCGACGATGATCCCGCCGAGCCAGGCGGCCACCAGCCAGCCGCCGAACCGTGGCGCGACGGCGACCACGACGCCGGCGACGATCTCGACGACGCCGACGGCGTACATCGCCTGCTGCGCGGTGCCGGGCACGAGGTCGTCGATCCACGGCGCGAGGTAGCCCGGCCAGTCGGTGAGCAGGTTGGCGAACTTGTCCAGCCCGAAGGCGATGGGCGCGATGGTGAAGGTCGTCCGCAGCAGCAGGAAGGCCTGGCGGGCCGGGTCGGTGGCCGTGACGGCGCTCCCGGTGCGGTCGAGGTGGGTGGTCATGGGAACCCTCCTTCTAAAACCGATGATGTTTAGAAGTAGAGACCCCTGCCGCACCGCTGTCAACACCCCTCAGACCGGCGGTGACGGCTCCAGACGGACGCAGCAGCCGCCCGGGGCCGGCGCGAGGCGGGCGGCGAGCCCGGTGCCGTCGATGCCGGCGAGGACGCCGTCGAGCAGGCGCAGGTTCATCCCGCAGACGAGGTCGGTGTACTCGTCGGCCAGCGCGTGGAACGGGCAGTTCCCGAGGACCACCCCGCCGTCCTCGGCCCGGGGCTCGAAGCCGTGCTCCTCCAGCACCGCCAGCACGGCGTCCCGGGCATCGGGCTCCCGGCCCGCCCCCCGGCCCAGCTCCCGACCGCGGGCGTGGGCCCGTCGGCCGAGCACGGTCCGGGGCGACTCGCCCGACGCGTCGGCCTCCTGCAGCGCCCCGGCGAGCAGCTCGCCGGCGAGGTCGTAGCGGCGCTCGGGCAGGGAGACCCCGACGGTGCACGCCGCCCGCCGGTAGAGCTTCGCGGGGCGACCGGCGCCGGGCCCGCTGCGGCCGGTGCGCCGCTCGTAGTGCACGTCGAGCAGGCCGTCGGCCACCAGCCGGTCCAGGTGGAAGGCGACCGTCGCCCGGGGGACGGCGAGCGCCGCGGCCACCTCGTCGCGGCCGACCGGCTGCGGCTGACGCACCACGTGGTCGTACAGCCGACGCCGGGTGGGCTCGGCCAGGGCGGAGACGGCGGCGACCTGGGCAGCGCGGGAGTCCACGCGGGAATTCTAGAACCAACAGACCTTGGTCAAACAGTCCCCGACTCGGCCGGGACGTGCTCCCCCCAGTCGGGCGGCGTCAGCGCCGTGTCGAGGCGGCGCAGCTCGTCCCGGTGCAGCGCGCTGAGCCGGCCCAGGATCCGCTCCCCGGCCGCGGTCAGCAGGACCCGGACCGATCGCGCGTCCTCGGGGTTGGCGGCCCGCGCGACCAGCCCCTGCCCCTGGGCCCGGTCGACCAGCTCGACGACGCTGTGGTGGCGCAGCTGCAGCCGCTCGGCCAGCTCCCGCACCGTGGCCCACTCCCGGTCGGGGAAGCCCTTCAACGCGAGGAGCAGCTGGTACTGCTGCGGGGTCAGCCCGTGCCGGCGCACGGTCTCCTCGCTGAAGCGCAGGTAGCGGCGGATGCCGAAGCGGAAGCGCGCCAGCGCCTCGAACTCCTGCTTGGTCAGCGGCGGACCGGCCGGTGCGTCGTCCTCCTCCGCCACGGCTCCATTCGACCACGGATGCGCCGCGCAGCACGCCCTTCCGGCGGACGAAATATCGTCTTACGATGCATCTGTTGGGGCGGACCGCCGTCAGGAGGCGCTCGTGCTCAGTGACTCCGAACGCCGGGCAGTGCAGGAGCTGGAGGTCGCACTGCTGTCGGACCGGGCCTTCAGCCGGGCCGTGCTCCCCGTCGTGCAGCGGCTCCGGAGGTCGCCCGCACCCGTCGTCGTCGGTGTCGCCGCCCACGGGCGGTCCTCACCGGCCCTGGAGTGGGCGGCCACGGAAGCCACCGCGCAGGCGCGTCCGCTGCGGATCGTGCACGCGTTCCCGGCTCCGGTGCCGATGGACCCGCTCGGCGCCGTCCCGGTGGCCGACAGCCTGACCGCACTGCAGGCGGCGGCCGCCCAGCTCGTGGAGGACGCGCTGACACGGGTGCGGTCGATCGCCCCGGGCATCGAGGCCTCCGCTGGCATCGTCCGGGGATCGCCCCGCCGGGTCCTCCTCCGCGAGAGCCGGGACGCCCACCTCCTCGTCCTGGGTGCCCGACCGCGGGCGGGCCGGCCGCCGCGCGTCCGGCGCCGTCCGCACGGGGCGCTCGCCCGGGGGTTGACGACCACCGCCGGCTGCCCCGTCGCGGTGGTGCACCCGGCCGGCGACGGCGCCCGGGACGTCGCCACCGCCCGGGTCGTGGTGGGGATCGACGGCCTTCCGCACTCCGACGCCGCCGTCGACTTTGCCTTCCGCGCCGCCGCCCGGCGCGGCGCCGCCGTCACCGCCGTCCATGCCTGGTGCGCCGACTGCCCTGCCGACCTGGAGGCGGTGACCGCCCCGCTCGTCACCACGGAGGCCGCGGCGCACGCGCTGGTCGACGGCGCCGTCGCGGCCTGGCGGGAGCGGTACCCGGACGTGCCGGTCACCACCCAGGTGGTGCGCTGCGACCCGGCCTCGGCCCTGATCGCCGGCTCCGCGGGCGCCGCACTCGTCGTCGTCGGCTCACGGGGTCGACGGGCCGGGCTGCGAGCCCTGTTCGGCTCGGTGAGCCACGCCGTGGTGGACGGGGCCGCGGCTCCGGTCGCCGTCGTGCGCCGCGGGACCGAGCCCTCCGCGGCGGGGGCCGCCCCGTGGGCGCGCAGCTAGTCGGGCGGCCGGGCCACCGCGCCGTCGGCGCACCGGTGGCCGGCCGGTCCGACGCCGGGCACGCCGTCCCCGTGCCCGCACCGCATCCGACGGGACGACGGAGGCCGAGATGGACGTCATCCTCGTGATCCTGGCGCTCGCACTCGCGGGGCTGCTGGTCCTGCTGGGGGCGAGCGTCCGGGTCGTGAACCAGTACCAGCGCGGGGTCGTGCTGCGGTTCGGCCGGCTGCTCGGCGACGCCCGGTCGCCGGGCCTGACCGTCATCGCCCCGGGCGTCGACCGGCTGCACAAGGTCAACATGCAGATCGTCACCATGCCGGTGCCGGCGCAGGAGGGGATCACCCGCGACAACGTCACCGTCAAGGTCGACGCGGTCGTCTACTACCGGGTGTTCGACCCGGTGCGGGTCGTCGTCGACGTGCAGAACTACCAGGCCGCGATCGCGCAGGTCGCACAGGCGTCGCTGCGGTCGATCATCGGCAAGAGCGACCTCGACGACCTGCTGTCGAACCGCGAGCGGCTCAACCAGGGACTGGAGCTGATGCTCGACAACCCGGCCGTCGACTGGGGTGTCCACATCGACCGGGTCGACATCAAGGACGTCGCGCTGCCCGAGTCGATGAAGCGGTCGATCGCCCGGCAGGCCGAGGCCGAGCGGGAGCGCCGGTCCCGGGTGATCACCGCAGAGGGCGAGCTGCAGGCGTCGGAGAAGCTGGCGCAGGCCGCGCAGGTGATGGCGACCCAGCCGGCGGCGCTCCAGCTGCGCCTGCTGCAGACCATGGTCGAGGTGGCCGCGGAGAAGAACTCGACGGTCGTCCTGCCCTTCCCGGTCGAGCTGCTGCGCTTCCTCGAGCGCGCCACTCCCCCGAGCGCGGAGGCCGTCGATCCCACCCCGGCGGTGAACGGCGTCCCCGTCCCGCGGCCGACGACCCCGCCGGTGGCCACCGGCTGAGACCAGAGCTCGGGGCGGTGCCCTGGACGGGGCCGGCGGCGGCCCCTGCGCGGGCCGCCGTCCTCCCCGCCTGGCCGGGTGCCCGGGACGCGGACCAGGATGGGCACGTGAGCGAACCCGTGCAGCTCAGAGTGGCCCTCGCCCAGGTCGACACCCGCGTCGGCGACCTCGCCGGCAACGCCGCGCTGGTGACCCGCTGGACGGCGGACGCCGCCGCGGCCGGGGCCCACGTCGTCGTCTTCCCCGAGATGACGCTGACCGGCTACCCGCCCGAGGACCTCGTCCTCCGCGAGTCCTTCGCGCAGGCCAGCGAGACGGCGCTGGTCGAGCTCGCCGGCGACCTGGCCGCCCGGGGCCTGGGTGACACCGCGGTCGTCGTCGGCTACCTCGCGCACACGGAGGGCAGCGGCCCGGCGCCAGCGGAGTCCATGCCCGGGGACGACGACCGCCCGGCCGACGCGAACCCGCGGCGCGGCGCCCCCCGCAACGCGGCCGCGCTGCTGCACGGCGGCGAGGTCGTCGTCCGCTACTACAAGCGGCACCTGCCCAACTACGGCGTCTTCGACGAGGCCCGTTACTTCGTGCCCGGCACCGAGCTGCCGGTGGTGCGGCTGCACGGCGTGGACGTCGCGCTGACCGTCTGCGAGGACCTCTGGGTCGAGGGCGGCCCGTGCGGCGTCGCCGGGCAGGCCGGCGTCGACCTGGTGCTCTCCCCCAACGCCTCGCCCTACGAGCGGGCCAAGGACGACCTGAGGCTGCCGCTGGTCCGCCGCCGGGCCGCCGAGGCCCGGGCGACGGTCGTCTACTGCAACCAGGTGGGCGGCCAGGACGAGCTGGTCTTCGACGGCGACTCGATGGCGGTGGCCGCGGACGGCGAGCTGCTCGGCCGGGCGCCACAGTTCGTCGAGCACCTGATGTGCGTCGACCTGTCCATCGACCCGTCGGCGGTGCCCGAGCGGCGGGCGGGCCGGATCGGTCCGATGACGGTGACCCGGCACGTGCTGTCGGAGGACCCCGTGCCGGCGTTCGAGGCCCGCCCGGCGTCGGTGGCCGAGCCGCTGTCGGACTGCGAGGAGGTGTGGCGGGCGCTGGTGCTGGGCCTGAAGGACTTCATCGACAAGAACGGCATGCCCTCGGTCGTCCTCGGGCTCTCCGGCGGCATCGACTCGGCCGTCTGCGCGGCCCTCGCCGTCGACGCGCTCGGCGCCGACCGCGTGTACGGCGTCGGCCTGCCGTCGAAGTACTCCAGCGAGCACTCCCTCGCCGACGCCGCGGACCTCGCCGAGCGCACCGGGCTGCACTACTCCGTCGTCCCGATCGCGCCGATGGTCGACGCCTACCACTCCGCGGTCGAGCTCTCCGGGGTCGCCGGGGAGAACCTGCAGGCGCGGGTGCGCGGGACGCTGCTCATGGGACTGTCCAACCAGCACGGCCACCTGCTGCTGACCACCGGCAACAAGAGCGAGATCGCCGTCGGCTACTCCACCCTCTACGGCGACTCGGCCGGCGGCTTCGCCCCCATCAAGGACGTGCCCAAGACCCTGGTGTGGGCGCTGGCCCGGTGGCGCAACGAGTACGCGCGGGGGCGCGGGGAGACCGAACCGATCCCGGCGAACTCGATCGAGAAGCCGCCGTCGGCCGAGCTCGCGCCCGGCCAGGTCGACACCGACTCGCTGCCCTCCTACGAGGAGCTCGACGCGGTGGTCGCCGACTACGTCGACCGCGACCTCGGCATGGCCGACCTGCTCGAGCGCGGCCACGACCCGGAGGTGGTGGCGCGGGTGCTGCGGCTGGTGGACGCCGCCGAGTTCAAGCGCCGGCAGTCGGCGCCCGGAACGAAGATCAGCCTGAAGGCGTTCGGACGCGACAGGCGGCTGCCCATCACCAACAGGTGGCGGGAGACGCTGCCCACCGTCCGCGAAGGAGCGGCATCACACTCATGACCGACCCGGTTCTCTACGGCGGCACCTCGACCACGCGGGTCCGCGTGCACCACCTCCAGCAGGCCAAGGAGCGCGGTGAGAAGTGGGCGATGCTCACCGCCTACGACACCTCCAGCGCCGCGATCTTCGAGGAGGCCGGCATCCCCGTCATGCTGGTCGGGGACTCCGCGGGCAACGTCGTCCTCGGGCACAGCTCGACGGTGCCGGTCACCGTCGAGGACCTGCTGCTGATGACCAGGGCGGTCACCCGCTCGACCAAGCGGTCGCTCATCGTGGCCGACCTGCCGTTCGGCAGCTACGAGTCCTCGCCGCAACAGGCGTTCGCCACCGCCGTCCGGATGATGAAGGAGGGCGGCGCGCAGGCGGTCAAGCTCGAGGGCGGGGTGCGGGTCACGCCGCAGATCGAGCTGCTGAACGACTCGGGCATCCCGGTCATGGCGCACATCGGGTTCACGCCGCAGAGCGAGCACGCCCTGGGCGGCTACCGGGTGCAGGGCCGCGGCGCCGGTGCGGAGAAGCTGCTCGCCGACGCGCACGCCGTCCAGGAGGCCGGCGCGTTCGCCGTCGTCCTGGAGATGGTGCCCGCCGAGATCGCCGGCCAGGTCACCAAGGAGCTGGCCATCCCGACGATCGGCATCGGCGCCGGCGCGGACTGCGACGCGCAGGTGCTGGTCTGGCCGGACATGGCCGGGCTCACCGGCGGCCGGGTGCCGCGCTTCGTCAAGAAGTACGCCGACCTGCGCGGTGAGCTGCTGCGGGCCGCGCGGGAGTACGCCGACGAGGTCCGCGGCGGCGTCTTCCCGGGCCCGGAGCACTCCTTCGAGTAGGCGGGCGGTCCTCGGGGCTCTGCCGGCGACTTCCCCGCTCTGCGGGCGGGATCTCGCCGGCAGAGCGGGGAACCTGCCCGCAGAGCAGGGTCACCCACTCCGTCGGCGGCCGCGGTCGAGCGCGCGGCGGACCCGCGGCCCGAGGACGGCGGGCGTCAGATCTGCCCAGGTCCACCGGACCACGCCCCAGTCCTCGTCGCGGAAGGCGTCCTCCCGGCGCTTCTCCTCGAAGACGACGTCGCCGGGCTCCTGACCGGGCCGCAGCAGTCGCCCGTACTTGACCCGGCCGTCGAACTCCCCCACCACCCGCGCCTCCTCCCAGCCGAAGTCGGCCCGCCCCAGGAGGCGTCCACCGGCGCTCCGCACGGCCAGCTGCAGGGTCGACGGGGCCAGACCCAGCCGGTGCAGCAGCAACCGGCTGCGGCTCTCGCCCACGCTCTCGCTGCGGCCGTCGGCGAAGCCCACGGCACGGGCCGCAGCGCGGCTCCCGGGTGTCCCGACGACGCCCTCCAGCCGGCGGTCGAGCTCCGGCCGGTGCACCAGTCGCAGCCGCAGCGCCGCGTCGAGCGCCACGACCGCGGGCTCGACGGCGAGTGTTCGCGCCAGGTCCAGCGCCGTGCGCACCGGACTGGTCACGGGCACGCCATCGACCGCCACCACCTCCTCGTCGGTCAGTCGCGCGACGTGGCAGCGCAGGTGCCGCCCCACCTCACTGGAGGCCGGCGGCCGGCGGGTGACGTGCACACGTCGCAGGTCCACGCCCCACAGCGGCATGCCGAGGAGCACGGCCGCGGACTGGTGGCTCACCACTGCCGGACGTCGCAGGGCGTCCAGCGTCGCGGCGACCAGCAGCCGGTGGCGCTGGGCCTCGCCGTCGGGTGCCACGGCGGGGACGTACGCGCCGGGCCGCAATCGCGCGAGCCCGCCTCGGCGCAGCTGCCGGGTGAGCTCGGCGTCCGACCACCCGTTCCGCAGGGCCGCGCGGCGCAGGACGAGGTCGGGGAACAGCGAGGGGTCCACGCTCCGACCGTGGCCGGTGCAGGGCACCGGCGGGAAGTCCGCCGCTGCAGCTGTGGAGGGCCGACGCCCCTGTGGACGCAGGGCTCTGCCGGCGACTTCCCCGCTCCGCAGGCGGGATCTCGCCGGCAGAGCGGGGAACCGCCCGCGGAGCGGGCCCCTCCCGCCGGAGCGGCCCGTCGGTCAGGGTGGTTGGGTGCGTGCTCTCGTCGTCGCCTCGCCGCTCACCGGGCACGTCCTGCCGCTGGTCCCCCTCGCGCGGGCGCTGCGGGACGCCGGGCACACCGTGACCGTCGCGACCGCGGGCGACGGGCTCGGCGTCTGCCCACCGGACCTGGACCCCACCGACGTCGCCCCGCGGCTGCGCCTGGGCCCGCTGTTCCTCCGTCTCATGGCGCGCCCCCCGGCTGGCGCACCGCGAGGCCGCCGCGCGCTGCGGCGTCCCGGCGGTGCTGATCGAGGGCAACCTGTTCGACACGCGCGAGCTGCTCGCCGCGGCCGGCGCGACCTACGGGCCGGCGCGGGGTCTGACGGACCTCCCGGCCCCGGCAGAGGTGCTGAGCACCGCGCCCCCGAGCCTGGTCGGCCGCCGCTCGGGCCGGCCGATGCGGTTCGTGCCCGAGGCCCCGGACCGTCCCTTCGACAGCGCCTGCGCGGAGCCCGGGCAGCGTCCGCGGCTGCTGGTCAGCCGCAGCACGGTGGCCGACCCGCGCCGCGACCGCCTCATGACCACGGTCGTCGCCGCGGCGGCCGGCAGCGACATCGACGTCGTGCTGGTCAAGCCCGACCGCTGGGTCACCCGTCGCCCGCTACCCCCGAACGTGCGGACGACGGACTGGCTGCCGTTCCCCGCGGTCTTCCCGGCCGCCGCGGGCGTGGTGCACCACGGCGGCGCGGGGACCCTCCTGACCGCACTGGCCGCGGGAGTGCCGCAGCTGGGTGGTCCGCGGCGCGGGCGACCGGCGGGTCAACGCCGACCTCGTCGCCGCACGCGGGGCCGGGCTCACGGCGGACCTGGACCAGGTGCGCCGTCCCCTGCTGGACCGGCTGGGGACCGACCCGGGGCTCCGGACAGCGGCCGGTGAGGTCGCCGCCGAGATGGCCGCCATGCCGCACCCGGCGGAGCTGGTCCCCCGGCTGACCGCTCTCGCCGGCGAGTGAGCAGGGTCAGCGCCCGGACTCGTCCGTGAAGAGCTTGCGGAACTGGGAGGCCGCGACGTCCCCGGCCGCCTCCACGATCTTGCCCACGACGGGGTGGACGACGAGTCCCGTGACCGTGCCGGCCAGCTTCGGCAGGTTCTTCACGAACCACTTCCGGACGTACTGGAGGGTCGTGAGGTCGGGCTCTTCCGCGACGACCGCCTGCTCGATCTCGTCGACCCTCTCGAGGGCCGCGGCCTGCTGTTCCGGCGGGGCCTCGGCCCGGATCCGGGCCTTGACCTCCTCGACGGCCCTGCGGAGCTCGGCGAGGTCCGCCTCGGTGACGGCCGGCGCCTGCTGCGCGATGCGCGTGTAGCGCTGATCGATGTCCCGGCCGACGGCGACCTGTCCACCCTCGGCGACCGAGCCGCCGATGCTGACGTGGAAGTCGTCTCCCGGTCCGCGGTTGCTGGTCATGATCGACCCCTCCTGGTGGGCTCTACATCTAGGACAGCGCTCGGCGGCCTCTCCGGCGGCTCTCCGCATGCTTCGGGAACTGCGTGTGGAGAGGGACCGGGAGCCCGGTGCGCGAGCTCGCGGGCTCAGCGCGTCGCGCAGCCAGGAACCGGCTGGGCCCGAGGACACGCCCACCCCGGCGACCGACCGGTCGTCGAGGCGTGGCAGCCGTTGACTGTCGGAGTCCGACTCCGGGTCCCTCGACGAAGGACGTCGGTTCGCACGGAGAGGTCGGCGTCTCCCGCACCTGCCCCTCCGGACACGGCGGCGGCACACACTCCCCCGACGAGTCCCGCACCTGCCCCTCCGGACACGGCGGCGGCACACACTCCCCCGACGAGTCCCGCACCTGCCCCTCCGGACACGGCGGCAGCACACACTCCCCCGACGAGTCCCGCACCTGCCCCTCCGGACACGGCGGCAGCACACACTCCCCCGACGAGTCCCGCACCTGCCCCTCCGGGCACGGCGGCGTGACACAGGTGTTGGTCTCCGGATCCAGCACCTGCGGCTCGGTGCACTCCACTTCGATCGGCTCGCACGGAGAGCTCGGCGTCGCCCGCTCCTGCCCCTCCGGGCACGGCGGCGTGACACAGGTGTTGGTCTCCGGATCCAGCACCTGTGGCTCGGTGCACTCCACTTCGATCGGCTCGCACGGAGAGCTCGGCGTCGCCCGCTCCTGGCCCTCCGGGCACGGCGGCGTGACACAGGTGTTGGTCTCCGGATCCAGCACCTGCGGCTCAGTGCACTCCACCGTGATCGGCTCGCACGGAGAGCTCGGCGTCGCCCGCTCCTGCCCCTCCGGGCACGGCGGCGGGCCGGAGGAGACGACGATGGTCACGGTGCTGCCGCACTCCGGCGTCGCTCCCGCGGCCGGACTGCTGCGCAGCACGGTGCCCTCGCCGACGGTGGAACTGGCTTCGGTGCCACCGTCACCCACCGTCAGCCTGGCGTCCCGGATCTCCGCGGCCGCCTGGTCACGCGTCATGCCGACCACCTGGGGCACCGTGCACAGCTGCGGGGTGACGGTGGAGGCCACGACCAGGTCGACCGAGCTGCCGCACTCCAGCCTCGAACCGGCAGCCGGGCTGCTCTCCAGCACGGTGCCCGCCTCGAGGCTCGGGTCGGGACGCTGGGTGACCTGCCCGACCGACAGCTCGGCCGCCCCGAGCGCCCCGACGGCGTCCCGCTGGGACATCCCGACGAGCTCGGGCACTGTGCACGGCGGGGGGTCGGCAACCGAGACCACGAGGTCGACATCGCTGCCGGCGGCCACCTGCGTCCCGGCGGGCGGACCGGTCTCCAGCACGACACCGGTCTCGACGCTCGGGTCCGGGCGCTCGGACACCGCGCCGACCCGCAGGTCGACGTCCAGGAGCAGCTGCGCTGCCTCCGAGCGGCTCAGGCCCACCACGTCAGGCACCGGCACGAGTTCCGGGCCACTGGAGACCAGCAGATCGACGGACGAGCCCGCGGCGACGGGGACGCCGGGACGCGGCGACTGGTCGGCGACGGCCCCCTCCGGGATGTCGGGGTGCGCGACACGCCCGATCGCGCCGACTTCGAGGTCGGCCGCATCGAGCCTCTCCTCCGCCTGCGCGAGGGGCAGTCCGATCACGTCCGGCACCAGCGGTGTGTCACGGCGGACGCCGACACCGCTGAGCACCACCGCCGCATCGGGGAACCCCTCCGCGGTCAGGAGCAGGACCCCCGAGTGCTCCCCTGCGGCCGTCGGCGCGAAGCGCACGGTGACGGTGCACGATCCGCCCGGTGCGACGGCCGCACCGGCGCACTCCGCGCCGTCCAGGCGGAACGCCCCGGCGACGCCCGTGGCGGCGCCCGCCGTGAGCTGCAGCGGGCGGTCGGCGCGGTTGGTCACGACGACGTCCCGCGGGGGGCTGAGGTCACCGACGCGCACCTGGGAGAAGTCCAGGACCCTCGGGGAGATGTCGGGCGCGGCGGTCGGCGGTGCCGTCCCCGAGCCGCTCAGCGGCACGGCCGGTCCGTCGCCGCCGAAGAACAGCTGCGCCGTCCGGAGTCCCGTCGTCACCGGGGCGAAGACCACGGTGACGACGCAGTCCTGGCCTGGCTCGAGGGAGGCCGGGCACGCCGCCTGGGTGAGCGCGAAGTCGGGCGAGCCGAGGACGGACACGGTGGAGACGTCCAGGGGTGCGTCGCCGGAGTTGGCCAGCACCACCCGCTCCGGCGGGGAGGGGCTGCCGACCGGTCGGGCACCGAAGTCCACCGCCCGGGGGTCGACCTGGAACGCCGGGTCCGACGGCGGATCGACACCCGTGCCGTTCACCGGCACGGCGATCGCGGGGACACCGTCGGGACCGGGCAGGGTGAGCAGGCCCTGGCGCGAGCCCTCGTCAGCCGGGGTGAACCGGACACCGACCGAGCACGTCGCACCGGGCAGGAGCTGGACGCCCGAGCAGCTGTCGCCCTCGACGACGAAGTCCGCGGCGTCGAGTCCCGACAGCGCGACCGGCCCGAGGACCACGGGGACCTCGGGCGGCCCGCTGACGGTCACCTGCCGCCGTCCGCTGGACTCGTTGAGCGTCTGGTCGCCGAAGGACAGCTCGGTGGGCACGGCGGTCGGCGAGGACGGGTCCGGTTCCGTGCTGGTGCCGGACAGCGTCGCGGTCGGGTCGTCGTCCAGCTCACGGACGTCGACCGTCATCGACGCCGCGCGCGGCCCGGCGCCGGTCGGGCTGAAGACGACGTCCGCCGTGCACGTCTGCCCGGCGGCGATCTCCCGGTTGCGGCACGTGCTCGCGGTGACGACGAAGTCCGAGTGGTTCGGACCCGACGTCCGGAAGTCGTCCAGGTGGATCGGTGTGGCGCCGAGGTTGCGCGCGGTCAGGGAGCGGGACTCGGAGGCCTGGTTCACCGCCGCGGCCCCGAACGACAGGGCTCGCTCGTCGAGCGCCACGGTGGCCGCGTCGTCCGGTTGGGATCCGAGGATCACGAGCCCGGCCACGAGCGCCGGGACGACGACCAGCGAGGCCCCTATGGCCAGCACCTTGGCCGAGATAGTGGTGGGACCTCCGCCCACGCCGAGGCCCGAGGACGAGTGCACGGCGGTAGCGCCCGCGTGCCCCTGGGCGCCCACCGAGGCGCTCTCCTCCGCAAACTCCAGGATCCCGTGGTCGTCCTCGACCGCCGTCGACCCGTGGCCGTCCTCGACCGCCGTGGACGCGCCGTCGTCCTCGACCGCCGTGGAGTCGTCCCGCTCGTCCGGTAGTGGCGGAGGCACCATGAGCAGGGACAGGTTGTGCTGGGTGACCTGCGCCGCCGCGTAGGCACCGACGGCCGCCCGCAGGCGGAGGGCGGCCTGGAGCAGGTCCCTCGCCGTGCCCGTCTCGCCGACGCAGAGCGCCCGCGTCCCGAGCTGGTGCAGGGCCATGGCCTCGGCAGCCCGGTCGCCCAGCTCCCGGGCGGCGGTCAGCTTGTGCTGGGCGACCTCGCGCCAGGCGTCCCACCGCCCGCTCAGTGCGTAGGCCGCGTCGAGCAGGACGCCCAGGGCGAGCACGTACCGCCACTCGCGGTGACGCGCGGCGTCGGCGTGGACCGCGCGCAGCGTCTCGGCCGGAGCTCCGGGGGCCAGCAGCGTCTCGCTGCGCCGCTCCGCCAGGTCCAGGAAGTACTGCCGCACCTCCGCGCGCCGCTGCTCCATCTGCCACAGGAGGGGCGGGCCGAGGTCCACCCCGTCGGCGAGGCTGTAGGCGATCCGCGCGCGGGTCGGCACCGGGGGTGCGGACGCGAGCACCAGCCCCCGGGCCACGAGCCGGTCGACCCGTTCCTGCACGTCACCGTCGCCGGTGATCGCCGACAGCTCCTCGACGCCGAGCTGGACGCCGGGGATGGCCGCCAGCAGCGCCAGCAACCGCAGGTCCTCGACGGAGTCCACCGGGATCGGCGGGACCCCGGACGCCACAGCGCTCTCGGCGAACTCGGCCAGCGTGCCGCCGGAGGTCCGGGCCGCGGCGGCGAGCCGCAGCAGACCGGCCGGAGCTCCGCGGACGAGACCGCACAACCTGTCGACCGCGGGCTGCTCGTCGGGACCGACGGGACGGCCGAGGGCGCGGGCGACCAGCGCTCGGGCGGCTGCCCCCTGCAGGCCAGTGAGCTCGATGGACAGCGCGTCGCCGGCCTCGGTGCCGGACGTCGTCGTGAGGATGAAGCCGCACTCCGGTGCGTAGTCCTCGACGTCCGCGACGTCGTCCTGCACCAGTGCGACGTCGTCGAGCAGGAGCGCCGCACGGGCGTGCTGCAGGTAGTGCCGCAACTCGCCGGGGGTGGGCCGGACCGGGATGTCGGAGGAGTAGAAGACGTCGAACAGGACCTGCAGCAGGTCGTCGTGCGAGAGCCCGCGGGCGGACAGGTGCGCCATCCCCCCGCACGCCTCGGCGATCGGCAGCTGGTGGGCGAGCGAGCGCAGCAGGGTGGACTTGCCCATGCCCGCCGGCCCGTACAGCTCGACCGGCCGCCGGGTGGAGAGCGCCTCGACCGCGAGCGCCGTCTCCCGCTGACGGCCGACGAGGAAGGCCGGCCGGCGGGGCACCAGGCTGATCGGCACCGGCCGCGGGGTGACGTTGGCCCGGGCGTCCGGCGGGAGGACGGTCACCAGGTTGCCGAGCACCGTGTCCACGCGCATCTGCACGATGTGCGAACCGACGGCGAGCTGTCCGCTGACGTCGCCACCCACGGTCACGCTGGTGCGGATCTCCCCCACCGGGGCGCCGACGCCCTGACCGGGACCCGCGACCTCGTCCCCGGTGTGCCGCGTCATCGCTCACCCCCAGCAGCCCCGCTCCGCGTACTGTGGAGAGGCGCTCGGGTTACCGGTGGCACCTCGCCACGGGACCCGCCGTCGACCGGACCGTCGACGGCAGTGAGCCATGGGAGCGGTTGGTCTCGTCGTCGATGTCAGGGCATGGCTCGTCGGCGCGACGCTAGGAGGCGTCCGTCACCACGTCGTCAACGGACCGTCACCGCTCCGCGGGCGCCGCAGGGGCGGGCCCGCCGGTGGGTCACACGTCGGTGACGCGGATCCCGGCGTGCGCCTTGTACCGGCGGTTGACCGACACGAGGTTGATGGTCAGGGCCTCCACCTGGCGGGCGTTGCGCAGCCGCCCGGCGTAGATCCCGCGCATGCCGGGCAGCCGGCCGGCCAGCGCCTGCACGGTGTCGGTCGCCTCGCGGACGTCACCGACGACCATCACGTCGCCGTCCAGGGTGGGCCGGGACAGGTCCTCCAGCAGCCGGGCCGACAGGTGGTGGAAGGCGCCGACCACGGACGAGTCGGGCAGCAGCGCGGCGGCCTGCTGGGCCACCGACCCCTCGGGCACGTCCAGCACGTAGGCGCCCAGCTCGTCGAAGGCCATCGGGACGACGCAGTCGACGACGACCTTGCCGGCCAGCGGGGTGGCCAGCTCGGCCAGGGTGTCGGCGTGCCCGCCGTAGGGCACGGCGACGATCACCAGGTCGGCCGCGCCGGCGACGTCGACGTTCGAGCCGCCGGTCACCGACACCTCGCAGCCCCCGGCCGCGGCGGTGGCCCGCTCGGCGACCTGCGCGGCGACCTCCCCGGCCCGCTCGGCGTCCCGCGAGCCCAGCAGCACGCGCTGCCCGGCCGCGGCCAGCCGGACGCCGAGCCCGCGACCCTGCGGACCGGTGCCCCCCAGCACGCCGACGACCAGGTCCTCCACCGAGCGTCCGTCCGACACGCGTCCACCTCCTGCGCCGCCGGACCTCCCGGCGTTCCCGCCGCCGATCATGCCCTGGCGACGGAGTGGAACGGCCACCCTCCAGGGGCCCCCGCACCGGCGAGCCGCGGGGAGGAGGGTGGCCCTTCCTCAGTCGCCTTGCCACCGCCGGTCCTCGGCGGTCAGCCGCTCCTCGCGCTCGGCCACCGACTGCAGCGCGTGCTCGGCCTCCTCGCGGGTCTGGTACGGGCCCAGCCGGTGCCGCTCGGCGCAGCCGTCCCGGTCCTCCACGGTGTGGTGCTTGAGGCAGTAGAACCACGGTCCCTGCGCCATGTCGTCCTCCTCGGGTCGTCGTCGGCTGCTCGTTCCTGCCCGGTCAGACGTCGACCATCACCTGGTCGTGCCGGGCGTAGAAGGCGGTCATCTCCTCCGGGGTCGGCGTCCGCCCGCTGCGGCGGAGTTCGGCCATCTCGGCGAAGAAGTGCTCGCGGGCGATGCCCGGGGCGAAGAGGATGAGGAAGCCGGCCGGCTCGTCGCCGTCGTTGCGGAAGCCGTGCACGCCGTGCTCGGGCACCAGCGCGAAGTCCCCCGCCGAGTACGGCCGCCACGTGCCGTCGGCGTAGACGGTCAGCCGTCCCGAGACCACGTAGAAGGACTCGGAGAACGTCCGGTGGTAGTGCGGGGCGGCGCCGGGACTGCGCGGGGCGAGGCGGTACTCGACCAGGCCGAAGCGGCCGGCGGTGTGCGAGCCGGGCGCCACCATGCGCAGGGTGGCGGTCCCGCCCGCGTCGACCATCGGGTGCTCGGCGAGGGTGCGGACGACGACCGTGCCGGGCTCGGGGTGGGACACGCCGCCACCCTCGCACCGACCTGCGGCGCCGTCGACCCGTCCCGGCGACTGGGACATCTGAGGCACCCGGGTTCCGGGACTCCCTGAGAACCGGCTGTGTACGGCATGCTGCCTTCCGTGAGCGGGGGGCAACGCAAGGACACCGACACACGGACTGTGGCGAGGGCGTCCGACCTCGCCGTGAGCCGCGGCGCGGAACAACGTTTCGCCGCGCGCACGCTCGCTGGTCTCACCTTCCTCGGCGGGCTGACGGGCTCGGTGAACCTCTTCATCGACGGCACGCTGCACGAAGGCACGACCCGCCTCTTCTACGCCATCGCCATGGTGGCCTGTCTGCTCGCTGCCCTGGTGCTGGCTTGGCGTCAGCGAGCCGGGCGCTGGCCGACGTTCGGCCTCGTCCTGCTCGGTGACCTGGTCTACGTCATCGTCGTCGTCGGCATGTCCGAGCCCTCGCAGGTCACGCCGCTGGTGCTGCTGTTCCCCGCCTTCGTCGCGGCCTGGTTCCTGGGCCCGTGGATGCTCGGGGGCAGCATGCTGGCCACGGTGGTCGCCTGTGCAGTGGCGATGGACCACACCCACGACGGCCTGCTGCTGGTGACCGTCCAGGCCGGGGTCAACGCCGGGGTGCTCCTGGCGGCGTCCTGCGGAGTCCACGTGCTGCGCCGCCGGGTGCAGCGGCTGCTGGAGGCCACCCAGGCGCTCTCCCACCAGGACCCGCTCACCGGGCTGTCCAACCGCCGCTTCCTCGTCGAACAGGCCCCGCGGGTGTGGCGGCAGGCCCGCCGCGAGGGGTCGCGGGTGGCCGCGATGGTCCTCGACCTCGACCACTTCAAGCGGCTCAACGACGCCCACGGGCACGCCGCGGGGGACGCCGTGCTGCGCGCGGTGGCGACCTCGCTGGCGCTGACCGTGCGGCCCACCGACGTGCTGGCGCGCACCGGCGGCGAGGAGATGATCGTGCTCGGCCTGGTGAGCGACCCGGCGGAGGCCCGCCGGCTCGCCGAACGGCTGCGGTCGGCGGTGCGGACCAGCCGCAGCGCCGACGGCCACTCGGTGACCGCCTCGATCGGCATCGCGCTGACCCGCCCGGTGGACGGCGAGGACGCCGCCGACGCGATGTGGCGGCTGGTCGACCGCGCTGACGGGGCCATGTACGAGGCCAAGCAGGCCGGCCGGGACCGGGTGGCCGCCGTCCTGCCCCGGCAGCGGACCCGGCCGCTGCACGACAGCGTCCCCCCGGCCGGCCGCGCGGCCGGCTGAGGAAGGACCCCGCTGCCGCCCGCCGCTCGACCGGTGGGGACGCCGGTTCTCTGCTCCACTCTTCCCATGACGCTCGTCGCGCCGGACCCCACCCGGACGGTCCCGCTGCCGCTCCGCGAGCAGGCCGACGTCCGCGACCGGTGGCTGACCCAGCGGCTGCTCGACCTGCTGCCCGGGCTCATGGACCGCGCCGGCATCGACCTGTGGCTGGTCGTCGGCCGGGAGTACAACGAGGACCCGGTGCTGGCCACGCTGCTGCCGGCCACCTGGCTGTCGGCCCGCCGGCGCACGATCCTCGTGCTGCACCGCAGCGACGACGGCGTCACCGCGGCCGCGGTCTCCCGCTACCCGGTGGGCCAGTTCCTGCCGGCCTGGTCCCCCGAGGACGGCGGCCGGCTGCCGGCCGAGGGCACCCAGTGGGCCGAGGTGCGCCGGATCGTGGAGCAGGCCGCGCCCCGGCGGATCGGCATCGACGTCTCCGCCGACTTCGCCCTCGCCGACGGGCTGTCGCACACCGAGCACCGGCAGCTCACCGAGGCGCTGGGGCCGTGGGCCGACCGGCTGGCGTCGGCCGAGGAGCTCGCCGTCGGGTGGCTGGAGACGCGGCTGCCCGAGGAGATCGCCGTGCTCGACGGGCTCAACCACCGGGTGCGGGAGGTGGTCGAGGAGGCCTTCTCCCCCGCCGTCCTGACCGCCGGGGTCTCCACCGCCACCGACCTGGCCTGGTGGCTCCGGCAGCGCCTGACCGACCTGGGCGTCGAGCCGTGGTTCCACCCGGTGGTCGACGTGCAGCGCGCGGGGGTCGCGCCGCTCCGGGAGCAGGGGGCGCTGCTGCCCGCCGTCCCCTACGACGTGCCGGTGGAGCCCGGCGACCTGGTGCACTGCGACGTCGGCCTGTCCAGCCTGGGTCTGCGGACCGACAGCCAGCGCAACGGCTACGTGCTGCGCCGCGGCGAGACCGACGCGCCGGCCGGGCTGCGGCAGGCGCTGGCCGTGGGCAACCGGCTGCAGGACCTGACGACCGCGGAGCTGGTCGCCGGCCGCACCGGCAACGAGGTGCTGGCCGCGGCCCGCTGCGCCGCCGCCACCCAGGGCATCGACGGCGACATCTACTCCCACCCGGTCGGCGTCCACGGGCACGGGGCCGGTCCGGCGATCGGCCGGTGGGACGACCAGCGCGGCGTCCCCGGCGCCGGCGACCGGGTGCTGCACCCCGACACCGTCTACGCGCTGGAGCTGTGCGTGCGGGTGCCGGTGCCGGAGTGGGGTGACCAGCCGGTGCGCATGGCGCTCGAGGAGGGCGTGGCCCTCACCGCGGACGGCGTGGCCTACCTCGGGGACCGGCAGACCGAGCTGCTGCTCATCCCCAGCGCTTGATGCCAGCGGCGCGAGCACCGCAGCGAGCTCTGCGAGCGAGGAGCGCACCGACGCACCGAGAGCGAGCCGAGGGACGCCGCACCGGTGCGGCGCCTCCGGCCGGCGGCCGGGTGGACGCGCTGCACCGGTTCACCAGGTGACCGGCTTGCCCGGCGTGTCGATCCAGGTGGTGAAGAAGGCGCCGAGGTCCCGACCGCTCACCTCCTCGGCCAGGGCGACCAGGTCGGCGCGGCTGACGTTGCCGCCGGCGTTCTCCGTCGCCCACCGGCGCAGGAGGGTGCGGAACGGCTCCTCCCCGACCTCCCCCCGCAACGCGTGCAGGGCCGCCGCGCTGCGACCGTAGACCGCGGGGGCGAACAGGTCGGCCGGGCCCGGGTCGCCGGGCGGGACGGCCCAGAACGGGTCCTCGGCCGGCCTCGCGTGGACCTCCTGGAACCGCTGCTGCGCGGTCGGGCCGCCGCGGGACTCGGCCCACATCCACTCCGAGTAGGTCGCGAAGCCCTCGTTGAGCCAGATGTCGCGCCAGGTCTCCGGCGAGACGCTGTTGCCGACCCACTGGTGGGCGAGCTCGTGGGCGACGGTCGACTCACTGGCGACCCCCGAGTAGACCGGCCGCGTCTGCGTCTCCAGCGCGTACCCGACGGAGTCGTCGTCGACGATCGCGCCGAACGAGGTGAACGGGTACGGGCCGTACAGGTCGACGAAGAAGTCGATCATCTGCGGCTGCAGCGCCAGGCTGGCCTCGGTCGTGGCGCGGTCGGCCGCGGTGAGGTCACGCTCCACGAACTCGAGGATCGGCAGGCCGCCGGGTCCGGTCCGCGTCGTCGCGACGTGGTCGCCGATGGACGCCGTCGACAGGTAGCTGGCCATCGGGTCGGTCGCCCGCCACACGAAGGTGGTCCGGCCCTCCGCGGTCACCGGGGCGCCGACCGGCTCGCCGTTGGCGATCGCCGTCTTGCCCTCGGGCACCGTGATGCGGAAGTCGTAGGTCGCCTTGTCGGTCGGGACGTCGTTGACCGGGTACCACGTCGCGGCACCGTCGGGCTCGTTGGCGACGAAGGCGCCGTCCGGGAAGCTCACGAACCCGTAGCGCGCGCCCGTCGAGTCGACCGGCTGGCCCGGGACGCCGCCGTAGACGACGGTCACCCGGTGCGGGGTGTCCGCCTCGAGCTCCGGCCGCGGCCGGACGACGAGCTCGCCGCCGCGGCCGGTGGCGTCCGGGGGCTGCTGCTCGAAGCCCGCGGGCCGGCCGTCGACGGTCACCGAGGTCGCGGTGAGCCCGCGCAGGTCCAGGCTGAACCGGTCGAGGTCGGCGGTCGTGGTGAGGGTGACGACCGCGGTGCCGTCCAGCCGCCCGGTCGCGGGGTCGTAGGCCAGCGTCAGGTCGTAGTGGCCGACGTCGTAGCCGCCGTTGCCCGCGGCCGGGAAGTAGGGGTCGCCTCCGGAGGTGCTCCCGGGGTCGTGACGCTCGGCGAGAGCCGGCGTGGTCGCCAGCAGCGGCACGGTCAGGACGAGGACGGTGCCCGCCACCACGAGGGGGTGTCGCATGGCCGGACCGTAGATCCACGGGTGTGACGACGGCGTCACCGCGGACGGAGCGGCCCCGATCCTGATCCGCGCCGGGCACTCTGCCTCGGCGGGTCCTGCCGAGCGGATCGAGGGCCTGGTCACTCCGGAGCTGGCCTGGTGGACGGAGGGGGAACGCGGAGGTCAGGGGTCCGTCCGACGGACTGACCGGAGGCCGACGAGCGGAGGCTCAGCCGGCCCGCGCCCACCGCCGGACCCGGCCCGTGCCCCACCCCAGCACGGCCGACTGACCGGCCGCGGAGCGTGACCGGGGACGGACGGGTCGTCGGCCATCGGGGGCGGCGTACCACCGGCGGTGCGAAGGGGCCGCTGGACGGTCGTCTGCCGACGTCACCTCCCCGGGCCTTCGCTGTCGCCTCGTCGCCCTCCTGGCCGGAGCGGCGGCCCTCGTCGTCTCGGCGTGGCGCCGGGACGTGGCCCCGTTCCTGTGGGCAGCGGCGGTGGTCGCGTTCCTCGGCACCGTCGGCCTGGTGCAGGACGCGATCAGGCAGGCTCGGCTCGACCGCCTGCGAAACGGCTTGCCGCGAAGCCACCCGGGAGGAGACTCGCAGCTGCACGATCGCGACGGCCCGCGGAGGGCATCATGACAGCGACAGAGGACATCACCCGACTCGTGCAGGACTACGGCCGTGCGTGGGACGCCGACGCGCCACGGGATCTCGTCGACCGGATCTTCGCCGCGGACGTCATCGACCACAATCCCCAGCCGGGTCAGGGGCCGGGCCGCGAGGGCATCCACCAGGTCATCGACCTGTACCACGCCGCCTTCCCCGACCTCCGGGTCACCAACGAGGACGTCGTGGTGTCGGGCGATCGCGCCGTGCTCCGCTGGAGTGCCACGGGCACGCATGAAGGAGACCAGCTCGGCGTTCCTCCCACGCACCGGACCGTGCGGCTGACCGGTATCGACATCCTCCGGATCGAGGATGGTCGGATCGTCGAGCGCTGGGCCGAGTTCAACGGGCTGGAGATGATGCAGCAGATCACCTGAACCCGGGCTGGACCCCAGGACCGCTGCGGCTGGCCGCGACCTCGTCAGGAGCGCGCCTGTCGCGTCTCACGGTCGTTGGCCTTCTGGATGGCGTCGACCAGCTCGTCCTTGGTCATCGACGACCGGCCGCTGATGTCCAGCCGCTTCGCGACGTCCATCAGGTGCTCCTTGGTGGCGTTGGCGTCGACGCCGCCCCTGGTCCCGCGGTCGGTGTCCCGGCCGCCCTCGGCCTGCGGGTCGCTCGGTCCCTTGTGGTCTTTCGGCTCCCAGTGGTCGCCGACCTTCTCGTGGGTGTGCTTCACCGCGGCCCAGGCGACCTGGTTGGCGCGCTGCTCGTCGTCGTAGGAGTCCATCGCCGAGTCGTGGGCCTTGGCGAAGGTGCGCTGTGCCTTCCCGTCCGAGCGCTGCAGGGTGCTGGGGATCTCGTCCTGCTTGGCCTTTCCGCTCTTCGTCGTCTTCGGCATGCCCGGCCGGTACCCGCAGGCCGTGGGGGTCAGTCGCCCTCCCCCAGCCAGGTGACGCCGTGCTCCCGGGAGGCCCGCTCGTAGGCCTCGTCGAACGGCGACCCCGTGCGGCTGGCCTCGGCGAGGACGCGGAAGAAGTCCTCGAACCCGGCCGGGGAGGTCATGCACAGCAGCCGGCCGGTCCGCGGGACCACCCGCCGGTGCGAGTGCGGCACGCCGTGCGGCAGGAACAGGGTCCCGCCGGGGCCCACCGTGAACTCCTGGTCCCCGCACACGAAGACGTGCTCGCCCTCGATGACGTAGTAGAGCTCGTCGGTCTCCCGGTGCACGTGCCGCGAGGTGTCCAGGAGCGGCGCCGCCTCCTCGACGAGGGTGAACGCACCGCCGGTGGTGTCCGCGGACGCGCGGACGACGACCGTCGTCCCCCAGAACTCCAGGCGCTCCCCGCCGTCGTGGTCCCGGGCGAAGGGGGCGGCCATGCCAGGCCGGTACCCGCGATTGGTGCGCGAGGAACGGGACCAGGGCCGCGGCGAGCTCGTCGGGCGCCTCCTCCGCCATGTGGTGGCCGCTGTCGATGCGCCCGCCGCCGCGCAGAGGGAGGACCCTCCTGCCCCCACCCCTCGCAGGCTCGCGGCGGGTCCCTGCAGGAGAGCTGGGCCCGGTCGCGGCCAGCAGCGGGCGGCTCCTCGCCACCGACCCGCACGCGCAGCCGGACGCCGTCCGCCCCGTCGGCGCCGGTCTCGGCGAAGCCGTCGAAGAGGCCCACTCAGGCCACACCTCTCGCCTGACTCCGCGCACCGGTCCGCCCCTCGCAGGGACCGCTGTCGTCAGGCCTCGGCGAACCGGGACCAGTGGGCGCGCTCGTCGTCGGTCATCGCCCGGCTGGAATCCGTGGCGAAGTCGAACAGGACCATGACCACGTGCGCGCGGATGGCGACCGCGTCGTCCTGCACCAGCTCCTGCCGGACGGTGAGGGACTTCGCGCCCAGCCGCGTCACCACGCTGCGCACGCACAGCCGTTCACCGACCCGGTAGTACAGCTGCCGGAGGTAGTCGACCTCCAGCCGGGCCAGGATCAGCCCGCGGTCCCCCGGCGCCCCCTCGGCCATCGCCAGCCGCGCGTCCTCGAGCAGGCTCAGTGCCCGGGCGTGGTTGACGTGGCCGAGGGAGTCGGGGTCCGACCAGCGCAGCTGGACGGCGTGCTCGTGGACGGCGCTCAGGGCAGGTCCGCCGTCTCGGCCGACTGGCGGTGCGCCCCCTGGGCGTCGTCCGGGTCGGGGTGGACGGTCCGCTCCTCGGACTCGGCGAGGATCACCTCGGCGGCGACCTCCTCCATGCCGCTGCCGTGGAGCTCCTCCTCCTCGGGCAGCAGCTCGGCCCGCGTGTGGACGTTGTGCTCGGTGACGTTGGCCAGCGCCTCGGGGCTGGGCTCCTTCTGCGTGGTCATCTCAGAACCGCTGCTGCTCGGTGCCGATGCCCAGCGCCCGGGCGACGTCCTGCACGTTGTCGAACTGCTGGCCGGACGGGAGCCGGCGCAGGTCGGACAGCACCCTGTCCGGGGCGTTGCCCTCCTGGGCCTTGGCCACGAGCGTGTCCCGGTCGGCCGGCCACACCTCCTTGCCGAGGGCCTCGGCGAGCGCCGCGCGGTGCTCGACGTCGCCGGGAGAGGTGCCGGGTGCGGTGGCGGGCTGGTGCGGGTCGGTCACGGGGTCTCCCATCGATCGGGGGTCGGGGTCACTGAGAGTTGGGCGTGGAGTCGTCGGTGTAGCGCAGGATCGCGGCCACCGGGATGTCCTCGGGCATCGCCGCCCGGGGCACGACCACGACACCGGCCGCACTCGCCACCGCGGCGGCGAGCAGCGCGCCCTCGGCCGGGACGACGGTGCCGTGGGTGCCCAGCGCGTCCATGTCGTGCTGGTCGACGCCGAGCTCGAGCGGTGAGTTGCCGACGATCAGCGTCTCGTCGGGGTCCTGCTGGTCGGCGAGGACCAGGGTCTCGACCTGCCCCTTGCGCAGCGCCTCCACCACCGCGGCCTTGCCCGTGACAGCCAGCCCGTGGGCGCCGGCCGAGGCCAGCTTCTCCACCGCGTCGGCCTCCTCGCGGGCCTCGTGCTCCGCGACGAGCGCGGCGGTCCGCTGGTCGACCGGCTCGCGGTCGGCCCCGGCGGCGCGGCCACCCTCGTCCATGGAGACGATCAGGTCCGACCAGAGGTCACTGGCGCGGTCGGTGAGGATCTGCCGGGCCCGGATGTCTCCGGCGACGAGGACGAAGGCCGGGTGCAGGCGGCGCACCAGCGAGGTGATGCGCTCGGCGACGTTGTCGGCGTTGTGGACCCACTTGTTCTCGGCGTTGTGCTGGTACCGGTGGTGCGCCCAGCCGCCACCCTGGAACTTGCGGATCTGGAAGCTGTCGCCCTCGACCTCGTCCTCGATCTCGGGCCGGCCGACGAGGGTGGCCACCGAGATGTCGGCGCCCACCCGGTCGGTGACGACGACGATGTGCGGCACGCGTCCGGGCAGCTGCCGCAGGATCGGGAGCAGGTTCGGCGTCGGCGACCACTCGGCGACCTCCTGCCGCGGCGCGTCCACCAGCGGCTGGTCGAGGACGACGGAGCCGTCGGCCGCGACGACGACGGCCCGGCCCCGCAGCGTGGCGACCTCCCCGCCGTCGTTGGCCTCGAGCAGCCGGCTGCGGACCGCCTCGACGACCGCCTCCGGCGCGCCCTGCTCGGTGAGCTTCTCGGCGATGGCGCGGACCCGCAGCTCCACCTCGGTGTCGGCGTTCTCGGTGGTGTGCGTGACGTCGGCGCACACCGTGGCGTAGGGCCCGGAGGCGGTGAAGACCGGTGCCAGGAAGGACACGTCCATGGGGGTGGAACCACTCCTCGATCGCGGTGGGGCTCGGGGTCCGCGGGGCCCGCAACCCGGGCGGTCCCGCTCCCGCCGCCTACCCACCGGCCGTGGCCTCACACCCGTGTCGGATCCGGGAGGCGGGGGTAGGCGGTCGCCCATGACCGAGCACGACCAACTGCCGCTGCCCGACTACGACCACCTCCCCGTGGAGGGCCTGGCGTCGCGGATCCGCACGCTGGACGCCGCGGGCCTGGAGACGCTGCTGGAGTACGAGCGCGCGCACGCCGACCGGCTGCAGGTGGTGACGATCATGGAGAACCGCCTGACCGCGCTGCGGGAGGGCGCCCAGCCCTCCGGGGGCGACCCCGCCGCCGCGGCCGTCGACGACCCGGTGCACGCCGCGGCCGGCTCCAAGGTCTCCGAGGCGACGACCGGCCCGGTGATCAACCCGCCGTCCCAGGGCGACCCGACCAACCCGGCCCAGCCCCGGTCCACCGGCTGAGCCCTGGGGGTCGACGCCGAGTCATCCGAACTCGTGGCCATCAGCGCCTGATCGCCCCGAGTTCGCATGACTCGGTGCCCCTGTGGACAGCGCGAGCGGGAGCACGGCGGACGACGGCATCGTGCGCAGGTGCCCACGCCTCGCGTGCCCCCGCCGATCCGACGACCGACCGACCGGGCCGGCGCCCGCGCCGAAGGGGTGACCGACTGGCAACTGCGGCACCTCGAGGTCGTCCGCAGCTCCCGGAACACCTACCTACCCGCCGCGACGGCGGACGACGTCCGGACCCGCGTGACCGCCGTGCTGCTCGGTGCCCCGGCCGCCGCCCTCCTCAGTCACCGGACCGCAGCCGCGCTGTGGGGTCTGCAGATCCCGCTCGTGCCGGCGGACCACCGGATCCACCTCACGGTCCCGCCCGGCACGCGCATCCGGTCGCGTGCCGACCGCCAGGTGCACTGCGCCCACGTGCCCGAGTGGCAGATCGTCCGGCGCGGTGACGTGGCCCTGACCTCGCCCGGCCGGACGTGGCGTGATCTGGCGGCCGTGCTCCCCGCCGCTGCCCTGCTGGCGGTCACCGACCAGATGCTGGCGCGGAGGTACCCCAGCGAGGCCTTCCAGCGGGTGCTCGACACGGCCCGCGGGCTGCGCGGGGTCCGCACCGCACGGGCGGTCCTGTCCGTCGCCGATGCACTGGCCGGCTCACCGATGGAGTCGGTCGCGCGGTGGATCGTCCACGAGGCCGGGCTGCCGGCGCCGGTGCTCCAGCACGTCGTCCGCGGCGGGCGCGGGGAGTTCCTCGGGCGCGTGGACATGGCATGGCCGGAGCACAGGGTGCTGCTCGAGTTCGACGGCGACGTCCATCGCGAGCGCCGCGTCTTCGTCGACGACCTCCGCCGGCAGAACCGTCTGGTGCTCGCCGGCTGGGTGGTGCTCCGCTTCACCTCCGCCGACCTGGTGGGCCGCCCCGCGTGGGTGGCGGCCACGATCAAGCGCGCGCTCGCAGGCTCCTGACCCCACGCGGCGCCGAGTCATGCGAACTCGTGGCCATCAGCGCCTGATCGCTCCGAGTTCGCATGACTCGGTGAGATCGCGCGATCTCGCCGGAGCTCACTCCCCGCCGAACGCCGCCGCGATGTCCAGGACGGCGGGACCGAGCAGCACGATGAACAGCGTCGGCAGGATGCAGAGGATCAGCGGGAAGATCACCTTCACCGGGATCTGCATCGCCTTCTCCTCGGCCCGCTGCCGGCGCTTGAGCCGCATCTCGGCGGCCTGGGTGCGCAGCACGTCGGCGATGGAGACCCCGTACGCGTCGGCCTGCACGACCGCGCGGATGAACCGGCGCAGGTCGGGCACCGCCGTCCGCTCGGCCAGCGCGAGGTAGGCCTCGCGGCGGGGCTGGCCGACGGCGATGTCCTGCAGCGTGCGCACCAGCTCCTCGGCGAGCGGGCCGCGCCCGTTGCGCCCGGCCCGCGCCATCGCCGCCTCGAAGCCGAGCCCGGCCTCCACCGCGATCGTCATCTGGTCCAGGGTGTCCGCCAGCTCCAGCGCGATCGCCTGCTGCCGTTCCTGGCCGCGGCTGTAGAGCAGCAGCTCGGGGACGACATAGGCCACCCCCGTCACGACGACGGCCAGCAGCACGGTGAGCGGGCCGGGGCTCGCCGACACCACCAGCCCGCCGAGCGCCGCCGCGACGACGGCGAGCACCAGCTTGGCCGCCACCAGCCGGGGCACCGGCCACTCGGCGGGGCGGCCCGCGGCGCCGGCCAGCCGGTTGAGCCGGGCCACCGTGCCGGCCGGGGTGAGGGCCCGGGCCAGCCCGGGCAGCAACCGGGCCCGCGGCCGGGCGGGAGCCGCACCGGTCAGCTCGAGGCCGCGGGTCAGGTTGGCCCGGGCGCGGGCGGCGGCGTCCTGCGGGCGGGCGAGCAGGGCCCAGCCCAGCAGCGGGACGGCGAGGGCGACGGCCAGCGCGGCCGCGAGCACGGGAGCGGGGAGCATCAGAACCTGATCGCCACGGTCTTCTTGAGCCACAGCCCGCCGACGACGAGCAGCACGACGACCGTGGCGATCATCAGGTAGCCGGCGAGACCCTCGGTGAAGCCGGCGAGGTAGGCGGGGTTGGTCACCGACAGGAACCCGACGATGCCGAACGGCAGGCCCATCAGCACGATCGCCGACAGCTTGCCCTCGGCCGACAGCGCCTTGACCTGCCGCCGGATGGCGTTGCGCTCGCGGATGGTGTGCCCGACGGTGTCGAGCACCTCGGCCAGGTTGCCGCCGACCTCGCGGTGGATGCCGATCGCCTGGGCGACCCAGCGGAAGTCGTCGCTGGCGGTCCGCTCGGCCACCTCCTCGAGGGCGTCGCCGAGGTCGCGGCCCACCCGGGTCTCGTTGACGATGCGGGCGAACTCCTCGGCCGTGGGGGACGCGGCCTCGGTGGAGACGGCGTCGACCGCGCGCAGCAGGCTGTGGCCGGCGCGCAGGCTCGACGCCATCAGCTGCAGCGAGTCGTCGAGCTGGTCGGCGAACGCCGCCTGGCGCCGTCCCCGCTTGACCCCGAGCAGCGCCTTGGTGCCCAGCGGGGCCACCGCCGCGAACACGACCGCCAGCAGCACCCCGCCCAGCAGCAGACCGAGCGCGCCGAGGATGACGGTGGCCAGGCCGACCAGCAGGACGACGTCCGGCAGCGCCATCGCCACCCCGGCCCGCTCCAGCGCGGCGGTGCCCGAGGCGATCCGGCCGCGGCGGGCCAGCGCCCGCTCCACCGCGGCACCGGCGGCGGCCGAGGCCCCGGCCAGCGGGGACGTCGGCGGCGCCACCGCGGGGTCCAGCCGGGACAGCGGCACCCGCCGGGGGCCGGCCGGCAGGACGACGAGGGTGAGCAGCAGCAGCGCGCCGGTGACCGCGAGCAGGCCCGCGAGCAGCAGCATCAGGCCCACCCCCGCCGCGGCTCGACGGTGCCGAAGACCCGCGGCGAGACCTTGATGCCGAGCTCGTCGAACCGGTCGGTGAACCGCGGCCGCACCCCGGTGGGCACCGGCTTGCCGAGGAACCGGCCCGCGGCGTCCACCCCGGCGGAGTAGTCGAAGAGGAACGCGTCCTGGAGGGTGACCGTCTCCCCCTCCATGCCCTGCACCTCTGTCACGTGGGTGACCCGGCGGGTGCCGTCGCGCAGCCGGGTCAGCTGGACGACGACGTCGACGGCGGAGGCGATCTGCTCGCGGATGGCGCGCAGCGGAAGGTCCATGCCGGCCATGAGCACGAGGGTCTCCAGGCGGGCGATGGCGTCGCGCGGGGAGTTGGCGTGCACGGTGGACAGCGACCCGTCGTGGCCGGTGTTCATCGCCTGCAGCATGTCCAGCGACTCCCCGCCGCGGCACTCCCCGACCACGATCCGGTCGGGGCGCATCCGCAGCGAGTTGCGCACCAGGTCGCGGATGGTGATCGCGCCCCGGCCCTCGATGTTGGGCGGCCGGGACTCCAGCCGGACGACGTGGTCCTGCTGCAGCTGCAGCTCGACGGCGTCCTCGATGGTGACGATCCGCTCGCCGTCCGGGATGAAGGAGGACAGCACGTTGAGCAGCGTCGTCTTCCCGGTGCCGGTGCCGCCGGAGACGATGACGTTGAGCCGGGCCTCCACGCAGGCCCGCAGCAGCTCGGCCATCTCCGGGGAGAGGGTGCCGAAGCCGATGAGGTCGTCGACGGTGAACGGGTCCTTGGCGAACTTGCGGATGGTCAGCGTCGATCCGCTGAAGGCCAGCGGCGGGATGATCGCGTTGACGCGGGAGCCGTCGGCCAGCCGGGCGTCGACCAGCGGGGAGGACTCGTCGATCCGCCGTCCCACCCGGGACACGATCCGGTCGATGACCCGGCGCAGGTGCTCCTCGGAGGTGAACCGGGCGGGGGTGCGGACCAGCCGGCCCTCCTGCTCGACGTAGACCGCGTCCGGGCCGTTGCACATGATCTCGGTGACGCTCGGGTCGTCGAGCAGCCGCTGCAGCGGGCCGTAGCCGAGGACGTCGTCGGCCAGCTCGGCGGTCAGCCGCGCCCGCTCCTCGGCCGAGAGCGGGACCCGCTCCTCCTCGACCACCTCGTCGAGCTCGCCGAGGACGATCGTGCGCAGCTGGTCCTCGGACAGCAACGGGTCGTTCATCCGGTTGCCCATGCGCTCGAACAGCGCCTTGGCGACGCGGTCCTTGAGCTTGGCGAGCGCGTCGGTGGGTGGGGCGGCCGGGGCCGAGGGCCGGGCCGGGGTCACGGGCCGGGGCTGCGGGACGACGGCGGGCGCGGCCGGGAGGTCGGGGACGGCGGACCGCCCCTGCGCCGCGGCGAGGCGCGAGGCGAGGTTCACGACGCCGCCCGGTGCTTGGCCCGGTACTGGCCGGGCTTGACGATCGGGGTGGCGGAGAACCGGGCGACCAGCCGGCGCAGCTCCTTGGCCGCCGGGTCCTTGCGGCCGCCGGTGACGATCGGCACGCCCTGGTTGGTCGACACCGGCACCGCGGCCGAGCGCGGGACGACGACGTCCACCCCGGTGCCGATGGCGGTCTCCACGTCGCGCACCGACAGCCCGCCCTTGGCGTCGGCGAAGTTCATGACCACGTGCCGGCCGGCCGGGATCATGCACAGCTCGCGCAGCACGTCGAGCTCCTTGCGCAGCCCGCGGACGCCGGGGACGTCCATGCTGCTGAGCATCACCACGTCGGTGGCGCGGTCGAGGGCGGCCAGGGTCTGCTCCGAGAGCCCCGGCGCGGTGTCGACGACGACGTAGCGGAACTCGCGGGCCAGCGAGGCCAGCAGCCGCGTGACGTCCGCGGCGGTGACCGTGTCGCCGGCCGCCGGGGACTCCGCCCCGCACACCGCGTACAGGCCGCTGGAGTGCTGGGTGAGGAAGGT
Source organism: Geodermatophilus sp. SYSU D01176 (assembly GCF_054050015.1). Lineage (NCBI taxonomy): Bacteria > Bacillati > Actinomycetota > Actinomycetes > Geodermatophilales > Geodermatophilaceae > Geodermatophilus > Geodermatophilus sp. SYSU D01176. The sequence continues at coordinate 91,313 of NZ_JBJGYN010000007.1, forward strand.
CTTGAGGACCATCGTGTCCTCGGTCGCCGGCCCGTGGGCGACGTCGGGCAGCGCGTACTCGGGCACCAGGCCGAGCGCGGAGGCGACGTCGCCGAACTGGACGTCGAGGTCGACCAGCACGGTCGACTGCGGCGCGGCCGCGGTGAGGCCGATCGCCAGGTTGGTCGACACGGTGGTCTTGCCGACGCCGCCCTTCGGCGAGGCCACGGTGATGACCCGGCCGGTGTAGCGGGCGGTCTCCTCGACCGGGCGCAGCACCCGTCGCCGTCCGGCCGCGGCGGCGCCGGCCCGCTCGACGGCCTCCCGGATGGTGAGGACGTCGGCGGAGGGCGAGAGCAGGTCGCGGATGCCGGAGCGCATCGCCGCCTGCCACATCTGCGGCGAGGCCTCGGCCATGAGCACCACGGTGATCCCGGGGCTCTGCACGTCCAGCCGTGAGGCGAGCGAGAGCACCGCGTCCGGTGGCGCGAGCGGGCCGATGAGCAGGACGTCGGGCAGCTCGCCGTCGACCAGCTGCTCGAACAGCCGCCCGGGATCGGCGGGCAGCCGGCCGGCGGGCAGCACGTGCACGTCGCCCTCGGTCGCCTCCTTGACGCGCAGGACGATCTCCTCGTCGGCTGCGCCGAGAACCACGCGACTCATGAGTAGTCCTTGTCGTAGACGTTCTGGGAGGTGACGACCTCGGTGCCGGTGGTGTCGACGCCCTCGGGCTCGAGGGAGAGCCAGACGGTGCCGTGCTCCATGGCGAAGACGACGGCCTCGGCCGCCTCGGCGCGCAGCCCCAGGGTCACCATCAGGCTGGCCGAGGGAGCCGCACCGCCCGTGGCGGCGGTGTCGGTCGTCTGACCGTCCGGAACGGGGGCGGGGGCACCTTGCACCTGGGTGACCAGCACGCGGTTGAGGACGACGTCCGTCCTGCCCTCGAGGGAGACGTGCACGCCGACCGTGTCGCCGGCCGCCAGGCGGCCGCCGACGGCGCGCTGCGGCTCGAGCAGGATGCTCACCTCCGACGTGCCCGCGGGCGCGGCGACCGTGCCCGGCACGCCGAGGTCCTCCGGCGCGGCGAAGCGAGCGGCCAGCAGCTGCTCGCCCGGCTGGAGGTCGACGGTGGCGACCTGCCCGGCGAGGGTGTCGAGGTCGGTGACCCCGCCCGGGACGACCGCCTTGGCCGGCAGCCGCTCGGTGCGGACCAGGTCGGCCAGGTCCTCCCCCGGTGTCCCCTCGGCGACCGGCTGGTCGACCACGAGCACGTCCACGGTCTCGGTCCCGGCCAGCGCGCGGGCGTCGGCACCGCGCACGTAGGCCAGCAGGACCACGGCGCCGGTGGCGGCGAGGACCAGCGCCGCGAGGGCGGCGAGCAGTCGGCGTCTCACGAGGGGCCCCTATCGGACGAGTCGGAGGACCCAGGCGCCGGTGTCCGGAGCGCTGGAGTCGTAGTCGAAGCGGTCGGACATCTCGACGAAGCGGGTGAAGTAGCCGCTGATGCAGCGCTCGTTCCCGCCGCACGGGCGTGGCGTGGTCCCGAACTGGCCGCCGAAGTGGTACCCGGTGATCCGGAAGGCCGCGTAGGCGTAGACGTGGTACCAGGCGTTGCTGCCGGAGTCGCCGGACCGGTCGAAGAGCGGCAGGAGCACCGTCTGGCCGACCAGCGAGGCGACGTAGGACGGCTGGCACACCGCGGGCGGGGTGTTGCCCGTGGAGGAGTACGAGCGCTCCTCGCGCGCGCTGGCCGCCTCGCACTTCGCGGCCGGGGTGTCCAGGTAGGCGAAGCCGCCCGGGACGAAGTTCTCCGACGGGCCCGTGCAGCCCACCGTGTTCGACGTCTTGGTGAAGAAGACGGTGTGCTCGGTCGTCCCCGAGGGCAGCCCCCCGCCGGTCTGCTGCTCGAACTCGCACCACGAGAAGGTCAGCGGCAGGACGGCGGTGCCGCGGCCGACCCCGCCCCACGCGACCGTCGCGGTGGCCGTCACCCGGGTGGACTCGTGGCCGATGACCGGGGCGAACCAGTGCTCCTTCGGGGTGTCCCCGGAGACGGTGACGCGGTTGGGGTCGGACGCGAGGACCGGCGGGGCGGCGTCGGCACCACCGAGGTTGGCGTCGACCATCGCCTGCGCGGTCGCCTGCATGTCGCCGCAGGCGCCGCGAGCGCAGTCGGCGGCCACGGCGAGGGCGGCGGCGTCGGCGGCGACCTGCAGCCGCGCCTTCTCCGCGTACAGGGCACCGACGTCGACGGCGATCGCGGTGAACCCGAGGACCGGGACCAGCAGCAGCGCCAGGAGCACCGCGGAGGCGCCGTGCTCGCCGGCCAGCCGGCGCCGAAGGGCAGAAGGGGCCTTCGTCAGCCGTTGCACCGCATGACCCCCGTCCCGGTCAGGCCGATGCGCGCGCCGAAGAAGCCGGTGAGGAACGGCATCGGGTAGTCGACGGTCACGCGCACGTTCTGCGTCGTGGTGCTCGTCATCGGGCAGCCGGTCGGCGGCGTGACGGTGATCTGGGCGTTGGTGACCGCCGGGTCGAGGGTGGGGCTGGCGTCGCGGACGGCGGCGCGCGCCGCGGCCGGGTCGTTCTGCAGAGCCATGACCCGGGCGCCCTCGCGGGCGGCGGCGGACAGGGTGCCGTGCACCTGGAACGCGTGCCCGAACTCGGCGATGCCGAGCACCAGGACGAGCAGCAGCGGCACGATCATCGCGAACTCCACGGCGGTGGCGCCGTGCTCGTCGCGCAGTCTGGTGCGCACTCCTCCCCACCTCCTTCCCGCTGGTCGTCGTCGCCGGGTGCGGCGCGGCGCAGCGGCCCCGGGGGGACGGGGCCGCTGCGCCGGTGGGTGGAGCCGAGGTCAGGGCGTGACGGTGCCGCCGAGGCTCGTGACGATGGTCGTGAACAGCGTGTTGAGGCGACCGCCGAGGGCCACGACCGCGGCGATGATGACGACGGCGATCAGGCCGACCATGAGGCCGTACTCGACGGCGGTCGCGCCCTTCTCCTCGCGCGTGAGGCGCTCCTCGGCGAACGAGTAGAGCGTGACGAGCGTGGCCAGCGGGTTGGTGACGAGGTTCAGCACGGGGACTCCCAGGGGACGGTGCCGGCCGGTCCGGGTCGGGCGACCCGGCGTCGCGGCACTTGCCAGGAGGTGTCGGTCGGGACATGCGCCGGCTTGAGCCCCGTGCACCTGATCGGGCGACGCCGCTCCCCCGGAGGGGTGGACGCGCAGGTGTGGGTCACTCCCCGTCACCGCCCACGTGCGGCGTTTCCGCGGAAACCGCCGGGAGGGGCTCAGGGCAGCAGCGCGGTCCCGCCGATCACCAGGGCGGCACCGGCGAGCATCGCGGGCCCGAACGGCAGCTCGCCGCGCAACCCGATCCGCCGGGTCGCCAGCAGGGCCAGCGCGACCCCCGCCTGGACGACGAAGCCGGCGAGCGCGCCCAGCAGGACCGCCGCCCAGCCGAGCCAGCCCAGGTACAGGCCGAGGAGAGCGGCGAGCTTGACGTCGCCCATGCCCAGGCCCCCGGGCGAGACCAGCGCGAGCGCCAGGTACACCGCGAAGAGGGCCGCCGCGCCGAGCACCGCCCGCAGCAGCGCGCCCCAGGCGCCGTCGGCCAGGGCCGGGAGGACCAGCAGCGCCGTGCCCGCGGCCAGCGCCGGCAGCACCACGCGGTTGGGCAGCAGCCGGTGCTGCAGGTCGACGACGGCGAGCAGCGCGCCCACCACGGCGAGCAGCAGGAACGCCGGCAGCTCCCAGGACAGACCCGAGCGCAGCACCGTCAGGGCGCACAGCAGCGCGGTCGCGACCTCGACCCACGGCGGCCGGACGGCGACCGGACCGGGGCCCAGCAGCGCCCGGGCCCCGGCGTCCGCCGGCCAGGGAAAGCGCCCCGCCGCGCGGTTGACGAGCACCCCGGCGGCCGCCCCGAGGAGCAGGGCGACGACGGCGAGGGCGGCGAGCACAGCGCGACGATGGCACGACGGCGGCCGCCGGTGCGGGACCGCCACCGATCCGGGGACGGCGCGAGCCGCCGCCGCACGCCCTGGGGGGACGTGCGGCGGCGGCTGGCCGGGAGCGCGGGCTCAGCGCCCGTCGGTCACCTCGAGACCGCCGACCCGGACCGTCGTCGCCGCGGTGGAACTGCCCGGCCGGTAGGCGGCCAGCCCGACCGCGCCCGGTGCCTGCAGCGCCGCGGTGGTGTCGGTGCGCACCAGCTGCGGGGTGGCCGGCTCGGGCATGCCGTCGGCCCACACCGTCGCCGCGACGTCGGTCGTGCCGGTGCCCGACACCCGTACCCGCACCTTCAGCGTCGTGCCCTCGGTGTAGGTCAGGCCCGGGACGATGACCTCGCCGCCCGGCCAGGCCTCGACCCCCTCCGCCAGCCGGGACAGCGTCAGCGACACCCGCCCGTCGGCCAGCACCTTCACCAGCACCCGGTACTCGTTGCCCGCCGAGACCCGCCGCCCGGTGACGTACACGTACGTGCCCCCGCCGGTCGGCATCGAGCTCAGCGAGAACGACGTGCGCAGGTCGACCGAGGCCGAGGACACCGAGCCCAGGAACGCGCCGGTGTTGTTCCCGGCGCCCGGGAGGGCGAGCTCCGCCGTCCCCGGGGTCACCGACAGCCGGGCCGCGCCGGCCGACGCCGTCCACGTCCCGCCCAGGTCCGCGGTGCCCCAGCCGCCGGTCGCCGTCCGGTCGAAGGCGTCGCGGGCGAGGGCGCCCGCCGGCGGGGCGGTGACGGTCACCTGCTGCGAGGTGCTCGCGGTGGCGCCGTCGTCGTCGGTCACCGTGAGCGTCACCGGGTACGTGCCCGCCGCCGCGTAGGTGTGCTGCGCGGTCGCGCCGGTCGCCGTCCCGCCGTCGCCGAACGTCCAGGCGTAGGAGGCGACCCGGCCGTCCCGGTCGGCCGAGGGCGAGCCGTCCACCGCCAGCTCCAGCCCGCTGGGGGCCGCGGTGAAGGCGGCCGCCGGCGGCTGGTTGGCCGGGGGCGCGGTCACCGTGACCTGCTGCGAGGTCCGGCCGGTCGTGCCGGTGTCGTCGGTGACGGTGAGGGTCACCGTGTAGGTGCCGGCCGCCACGTAGGTGTGCGTGGCGGTGGCGCCGGACCCGGTCGCGGTCCCGTCACCCCAGTTCCAGGCGTGCGCGGTGACCCGACCGCCGGGGTCGGTCGACCCGCTGCCGTCGACCGCGACGGTCAGGTCGGCCGGCGTCGCGCTGAACGACGCGGTCGGCGCGGTGTTGGCCGGCCGGCCGGTCGTGCCCAGGCTGTGGTGGTTGGCGATGGTCGCGGGCGAGAGCGCCGTCTCGTAGATGGCCACCTCGTCCATGCGGCCGGCGATGAACGGGGCGCCCGACCAGGTCGAGTCGCCGCCGATCCGCCAGTAGCCGTACTGGTCGTGCGCCCGGGTGGTCCAGGGCTGGGAGGCGACCAGGGCGCCGTCCACGTAGAGCTCCAGGCCCCGCCCGCCGAGGGTGCCGACGACGTGGTGCCAGCGGCCGTCGTTGTAGGTGGCCGGCGAGGTGACGGCCCGGCCCTCGAGCGGCCAGACGGCGAAGTTCAGCCGGCCGGCCGGGTCCAGGTAGATCAGCCGGTCGTACTCCGTGCTCAGCCCCGTGCGGGCGTTGCCGAAGCCGATGAACCGGCCGCCGGCGCGGGACGTCGTGGCGAACCAGAACTCGGTGCTGAACACCTGCGGCGCCGCCACCGGGTTGGTGGTGACCAGGTAGCCGTTGGGAGAGCCGTCCAGCTGCACGGCCGGGTCGGGGTCGCCGGCGATCGCCCCGGGGGCGCCGAAGCGGGCCCCGGGGAACGCCTGCATGTCGGTCCCGCCGGCGCGGGCCCAGGCGACGTCGCCGCCCAGCTCGCCCAGCGGCCAGTAGTCGACCGCGCCGTCGGCCCGGACGGCCGCGTGGTACGGCCGCATGCCGCTGCCGCCGGTCGGCAGGGTCACCGGGATCGAGCCGGTCCAGACGGTGTTCCCGGCCGGGTCGGACACGCGGAGCTTGTAGGTGTGCGGACCGGCGCTCAGCCCGGTGTCGACCCAGCCCATCATCGGCCGGTTCCACCACTCGGAGGCGCGGGTCAGCGTGGCGATCGGGGTGGTGGTGTCGCCGTCCCGGTAGACGCGGTAGGTGAGGTTGGCGTTGTCCAGGTCGAACGCGGCCTTCCACGCGAGCCGCGCGGCACCGGGGCCGGCGACCGTCGCGGTCGGCGCCGTGCCGCTGAGGTCCGGGCCCACCCGGTTGGGCGCGAGCGAGGGCAGCGCGTAGCGGACCAGGCCCTGCTGCGGCACCCCGTTGACCGTGGGGAACTCGCCGCCGAAGACGACGTACTGGCCGTTGCCGCTCACCGACCACCCGGCCTGGTACTGGCCGGTGGCGGTGCCCGCGGCCATGGTCGGGAACCACGGGAGCACCGCGGGCGCCGGCTTCTTCAGCCAGGCGGTGTTGTTGATGACGAAGTGCCCGACCTGGCCCACCGGGGCGAGGCTGACCGCGGTGGCGCGCTTCCAGACCTGCGGGTTCTGCTCGGGGTAGCTGCCGATGTTGTGGCAGTCGTGCTCGTGGGTGGCCTGGTAGAGGGCGCCGCCCATCGCGTACGTCGAGTAGGTGTCGCCGCGGCAGTCGTTGATCCACTTCAGGTGACCCCCGTCGGCCGTGGCCGCGAAGGAGCCCTCCAGGTTGCCGGGGCCGAAGAGGTTGTAGCCGGTGCCGTAGACCGACGTCCCGTCGGTGGACAGGCTCCAGATGGCGGAGTTGATCCCCTGGTTGGTGATCTGCCGGCTGATCGCGAACGGCCGGAGGAGGCCGGTGACGGCGTCCAGGGCGGCGACGCCGGTGGCCGGCTGGCCGTTCATGCCGTCGAAGCGGCCCGCGACCACGAGCTGGGACCCGTTGTTGGTGAGGACCATCGAGAGGACTTCGTTGGTCATCGTCCGGTTGCCGTTGGCGTTCCCGTCGGTCGAGCCGTAGCCCGGGTGCGGCCACCACCCGGTCAGCGCGCCGTTGTCGGCCCGCACCTGCGCCAGCCGGTTGCGGCTGGCCGAGCCGACGCCGGACAGGTTGCCGCCGAACCAGACCATCGTGTTGCTGGCGGCGATCGCCTTGACCGGCCCGTTGACGCTGGGCCGGAAGGAGTCGACGAGCGCACCGGTGGGCGTGAACGCCGCGATCCGCTGGCGGGGCTGGTTGTTCGCGATGGTGAAGTCCCCGCCGACGTAGATCCGCTGGCCGTCCGGGGAGGCGGCGAGGCTCAGGGCCTGCCCGTTGAGGTACGGCGCGAACGTCGTGGACAGGGCACCGGTGCGGATGTCGTAGGCCAGGATGTTGTGCCGCCACACCTCGCCCACGCCGGCCGGCGCGCCCGCGGGCCGGGCGGTGCTGAACCGGCCCGCGACGTACACGGTGTTGCCGACGACGACCTGCGCCCAGGCGACGCCGTTGATCTGCACGGTGGGCAGCGGGTCGGCGGTCACCGTGACCGGCGTGGCCGGGTTCGCCGGGTCGAGCGGGGCGGAGTCGGCCTGGGCGGCGCTGGGCGCCAGGACCGCCAGACCGCCGGCGAGCAGGAGCGTGCTGATGAGTCCGGCCAGGAGCCTTCGCAGCGCAGCCGTCGACCTCGAGTGCATGGTTTCCCCCGTCATGACCTCGTGAACCGGCCCTCCCCCGGACCGGACGACGAACACTAAGCGTGACGATCTGAGCGTGCCCAGGGGTCGTCACCCCACACGATCCGGTGACGAGCAGGGCTTTCCGGACCCCGGCTGCCGCGTTCGTCACCCGCTGTGATGCCTGGCCCGTCGCCGGGGCACCCGTCCGGGTGGCCGGGGACGCGCGAGGGCCCCCGCCGGACCGGTCCGGCGGGGGCCCTCAGGAGGTCGGCCGGCTCAGCCGACCGGGCGCACCTCCAGCGCGGTGACGCGGACGGCGACCGGCGCCGTCGCGGTGCCCGAGGTGTAGGCGGCCAGCCCCACCGAGCCGGCAGCCTGCAGCGCCGCGGTGGTGTCGGTGCGCACCAGCTGCGGGGTGGCCGGCTCGGTCGTCCCGTCGGCCCACACCGACGCCGCCACCCGGGTCGTGCCGGTGCCCGACACCTGGACGCGCACGTGCAGCGTCGTCCCGGCCCGGTACGTCAGCCCGGGGACGACGACCTCGCCGCCCGGCCAGGCCTCCGTGCCGCCGGCGAGCCGCGAGAGCACCAGGGACACCTGACCGGCCGAGCCGACCTTCACGCCCACCCGGTACTCGTTGCCCGCCGACACCCGCCGGCCGGAGACGTACACGTACGTGCCGCCGCCGGTCGGCATCGAGCCGAGCGAGAACGAGGTCCGGACGTCGGCCGAGGTCTGGGAGACCGCGCCGAGGTAGGAGCCGGTGTTGTTGCCCGGCCCCACGGTGAGCGTCGCCGTCCCGGGGGCGACCGACTGGCGGGTGCCGCCGGCCGAGACCGTCCACGCACCGCCCACGTCGGCGGTGCCCAGGCCGCCGGAGACGGTGCGGCCGAAGGCGTCGGCGGCGATGACCGCCGGGTCGACCGGGTCCGGCGGCGCGGGCGCGTCGTCGGCGACGGTCACCGAGCGGGTCGTCGTCGCCGTGGCGCCGTCGTCGTCGGTGACGGTGAGGGTCACCGGGTAGGTGCCGGCCGCACCGTAGGTGTGCGACGCGGTGACCCCGGTCGCCGTCCCGCCGTCGCCGAAGGTCCAGGCGTAGGAGCGCACCGTGCCGTCGGGGTCGGTGGAGCCCGACCCGTCCACGCTCACCGACAGCCCGCTGGCCGTGGCGGTGGCGGCGGCCGTCGGCGCCTGGTTCGGCGCCGGCGGCTCACCACCCCCGGCGCCGGGCGCGGTGGCCGTGAAGCCGGTGACCCGGACGGCGGTCGCCGCGGTGGCGCTGGTCGGGCGGTAGGCCGCCAGGCCGACCGCGCCGGGCGCCTGCAGCGCCGCGGTGGTGTCGGTGCGCACCAGCTGCGGGGTGGCCGGCTCGGGCGCGCCGTCGGCCCAGACCGTCGCGGCGATGCTCGTCGGGCCGGTGCCGGTGACCTGCACGCGGAGGTGCAGCGTCGTCCCGGCCCGGTACGTCAGCCCGGGGACGACCTCGCCGCCCGGCCACGCCTCCGTGCCACCGGCCAGGCGGGACAGCGTCAGCGACACCCGCCCGTCGGCCATGACCTTCGCGAGCACCCGGTACTCGTTGCCCGCCGACACCCGCCGGCCGGAGACGTACACGTACGTGCCCCCGCCGGTCGGCATCGAGCTCAGCGAGAACGACGTCCGCACGTCGGCCGCGGTCTGCGACACCTGACCCAGGTACGCGCCGGTGTTGTTGCCGGTGCCGGGCAGGGCCAGGGTCGCCGTCCCCGGGGCGACGGACAGGCGCGTGGCGCCGGCCGAGGCCGTCCACGGGCCGCCGACGTCGGCGGTGCCCAGCCCGCCGGAGACCGTGCGCCCGAAGGCGTCGGAGGCGATCGCGGCGGGAGCGGCCGGCGGCGGCGGCGCGGTGACGGTCACCTGCTGCGTGGTGCGCCCGGTGGCGCCGTCGTCGTCGGTGACCGTGACCGTGACCGGGTAGGTGCCGGCGGCGGCGTAGGTGTGCGACGCCGTCGTCCCGGTGCCGGTGGCGCCGTCGCCGAAGTCCCACGCCACCGAGCGGACCGTGCCGTCGGGGTCGGTGGACGCGGCGGCGTCGACCGCGACCGCCAGGCCGTCGGTGGTGGCGGTGAACCGCGCGGTCGGCGCCGCGTTGGGCGCGGGGGCGCCGGTGGCGGTCGCGTGGTGGGCCGTCACCTGCTCGGCGGTGAGCGCCGTCGAGTAGATCGCGACCTCGTCGAGCGAGCCGGTCAGCGACGCGCTCGCCGGGGCGCCGGGCCAGCCGGTCAGCGAGCCGCTGCCGAGGTGCCAGTACCCGGCCAGGAACGCGTTGGCGGTGGTGAACGTCGGCTCGGTGGCCACCTGGACGCCGTCGACGTGCAGCGCCGCGCCGCCGGTGCCCACCGTGGCGACCACGTGGTGCCAGGCGCCGTCGTCGACCCGCTGGGGGCTGCGGACGAGCGGGTAGGTGGGCACGTTCCGGACCACGCGCCGGGAGCCGAAGGTGAGCCGCCCCTCGGCGTCCACGTAGAGGGACCGGTCGACCGTGGTGGCCGCGCCCGCCGGGTTCGTGGCCGCGGCCGTGGGCGAGTCGCTGTACTGGGCGATCAGACCGCCGGAGGTGGTGCGCACCCAGGCCTCCACCGAGAACGAGCCGGCGGGGGTGGGCACGGTGGCGGCGCGGGTCGACGCGATGCCCGTGGCCGTCCCGTTCGCGGTCACCGCGGAGTCGCCCCCGACGGCGCCCGCGGTGCCCCGGGTGATCCCGGCGCCCGTGGTCAGGTTCGTGGTGCCGGCGTGGTCGAGGGACGTGGTGCCGGAGGGCTCACCGAGCCGCCAGTACTGGTCGGGGCCGTCGGCCAGGACCCGGTTGGCGTAGGCGCTGGTGGCCGACGCGACCGTGACCGTGTTCGACGGCGAGCTGGTGACCGTGTTGCCGAACGGGTCGGTGACGACGACCCGGTAGGACGCCGTGGAGCCGGCGGGCCGGGGGTCGGTGAAGGTCAGCTCGGGCCGGTCCCACCACGAGTTGGTGGCCGTGACGGTGTGGATGGGCGTCGTCCCGCCGTCCCGCAGGACCTGGTAGGTCAGCTCGGCGTTGTCCATGTCCCACGCGGCGGGCCAGGTCACGGTGACCTGCCCGGCCGTGGTGGAGGTGGCGTTGGGTCGCAGCGCCGCCGCCGTCGTCTCCGGTCCCCGGTCGTTGGGCGCGAGGGAGGAGACGGCGTAGCGGACCAGGCCCTGCTGGGCGACGCCGTTGACCCGCGGGAACTCGCCGCCGAACACGACGTACTGGCTGTTGCCGCTGACCGACCAGCCGGCCTGCAGCTGACCGGTGACCTGGCCGGCGGACATGGTCGGGAACCACGGCAGCAGCGTCGGGGCGGGCTGGTCGCGGAGGTTCGTGTTGCGCAGCGACGGGTCCGTGGTCCTGCCGGTGGCGGTGGTCGTGACCGCGGTCGCGAACTTGTTCACCCGGGGGTTCTGCTCGGGGAAGCCGCCGATCGGCGCGCACTGGTGGGCGTGGGTGGCGATGTACAGGACGCCGCCGACCGGGAAGCTCGAGTAGGAGTCGCCGTGGCAGCCGTTGATGGCGATGACCGCCCCGCCGTCGGCCCGCGCGGCGAACGAGCCCTCCAGGTTGCCCGGCCCGAAGTAGTCGTAGCCGGTGCCGTACACGGCGGTGCCGTCGGTGGAGAGGCTGTACACCGCGGAGTTGATGCCCTGGTTGGTGATCAGCTGGTTGACCGCGAAGGGCCGGGTCGCGCCGGTGACGGCGTCGAGGGCGCCCACACCGGTGGCCTTGGCGCCGTTGAGGGTGTCGAACCGCCCGGCGGCCACCACCTGGCTGCCACCGCCGGTGACGACCAGGGCCATCACCTCGGTGCTGGTGGCGGTGTTGCCGTCGCGGTTGCCGGTCACCGGGCCGGGGCCCGGCACCGGGGCCCAGGGCAGCAGGCCGCCGTCGGAGGCCCGGACCGCGGCCAGCTGGCTGCGGCTCACACCGCCGAGGGCGGCGAAGTTGCCGCCGAGGTAGACGGTGTCGTTCGTAGCGGCCAGTGCGCGCACCTGCGAGCTGACGCTCGGGGCGAAGGACGGCACCAGCGTCCCGGTGCGGAGGTCGTAGGCGGCCACGCGGTTGCGGACCTGCCCGTTGGCCTGGGTGAAGTCGCCGCCGACGTAGAGGCGGGTCCCGTCGGGGGACGCCGCCAGCGCCAGCGCCTGGCCGTTGAGGTCGGGTGCGAAGGACGTGACGAGCGCGCCGGTGCGGATGTCGTAGGCGAGCAGGTTGTTGCGGACCGTCTCCTGCGTGCCGGGGGCGGCACCGGCCGGGCGGGCCGTGCCGAACCGCCCGGCGGCGTAGACGGTGTTGCCGACGACGACCTGCGACCAGACCACGCCGTCGACCTGCACGGTGGGCAGCGCGTCGGCGGCGACGGTGGCCGGCGTGCCGGGGGTGACCGGCCGGGTGTCGGCGGCCGCGGTACCGGGCACGGCGAGACCGAGGACGGCCAGGCCGGCGGTCAGCACACCGGCGACGGCCGTGGAGCCTGCCCGGCGCCGGCGCAGGCGCCGGTCGGACGGCTCGAGAACTGAGGACATGCGGGATCTCCGGGAGCTCGTGGACGCGGACAGCCGTCGCCACGGGTGTTCGTACGAGCTCGTTCGATCCCCCGGATGGTGACTGGCGGGCGTAACCGACCACGCAGCGTCACCACAGGTCAAGGCGCCCGCACCCGCACGGGGGCCGGTCCACCTGATCGGGTGGACCGGCCGACCCCGGTCGCGGCGGGCCCGCGGTCAGGCGTCCTGCGCGGCCCGGACCGCCTGCTCGGCGGCTCGCCGCGGTCTCGTCTCCCGTGAGGTGCCTTTCGCGCGCGAAGGGCACCTCAGCCGGTGACGACGTGGGCGGCCGGCGGTAACCGGTGCGTCCGACGACGCGTGCACACATGGTCGTCCGGAGGCCGGCCGGTTCCAGCGGTCGATGCACTCGACGCGGCCCGGACTAGATCACCTGCTTGCGCTGGAGCGTCAGGAAGGCGAGCCAGCCGAAGGGAGCCGGCAGCCAGAACGTCGCCGTCCGGAAGGCGAGTACGGCGGTGAGCGCGGCCGTCAGGGGGACGCCGGTCGCCGTCAGGGCGCCGACGAGCGCGGCCTCGACGGCGCCGAGCCCGCCGGGCGTGGGTGCGGCCGACCCGATCGTGGACGCCGCCAGGTAGACCACGACGAGCGTCGGCAGGGACAGCGACGCGGAGAAGGCCCGCAACGAGGCGTCGAGGGCGAGCACGTAGCCCCCGTTGAGCAGGAGGATGCCGACGGCGGCCGTCCCCAGGCGGCGCGGCTGGGTGAGCGCGGCGAGCAACTGCGGCAGCGTCTGGCGCAGCAGCGGCTCGACGCGGCGGTGCAGCAGCCGCCGGCTCGGGGGCAGCAGGGCCACGGCGACGAGCACCGCCGTCGCCGCGAGCAGGACGACGAGCACCTCACCGCTGGGCAGCAGTGTCGGGCGGGTCCCCGAGACGCCGCTGACCCAGCTGCACACCAGCAGCACGGCCACGGTGACGACGACGGTGACCACCTGGCTCACCGCGACGCTGGCCGCGGCGGTCGCCAGGGGGATGCCGGCGCGCTGCAGGTAGCGGATGCCGAGCCCGACGTGCCCGACGGTGGGCGGCGTGACGAGCGTGACGAAGGCCGTCGCGACCTGCACCAGCGTCGTCCGGCCCAGCGGCAGGTCGACGGGCACGAAGGCCTGCAGCGCGAGCGCGGCGCCCACGTAGGTGACCGCGGAGCCGACCACCGCGACGGCGAGCCACTCCCAGCGGGCCCCGCTCAGCGCGCTCCCGAAGTCGACCTCGGAGAGCTGGCCGGCCAGCACGTAGGCGGCGACGGTCGCCGCCACCACGCTGACGACGGTCCGCAGCCGCACCCGCTCGAGCCGCGGCGCGGTCGCCGGGCCCGCACCCGCGACGCCGGCGAGGGCGGTGCGCAGGTCGCCGACGACCGTCGTCCGGCGCACCGCCTCGCGCAGGGACGGGGGCAGCACCAGCGGCTGGGCCAGCGTCGCCAGCCGCGCCTCGGCCGGCGCCCCGGAGCCGTACCCGTCGCGGAACGCGGTCACCGCCGCGTCGGCGCCGGCGTGCGCGGCGGCGGTGGCCAGGAGCGCCACGACGTCCAGCTCGCGCTGCAGGTCACTGGCCGCGGGCTGGGCGGACCTCCACCGGGTGAAGCCCACCCGACCGTCCGGCAGCCGGACGACGGACCTCGGGCTGATCCCGCCGTGGGCCACCCCGGCCCGGTGCACCCGCCGGAGCGCGGCGAAGGCGGCCCGCAGCACCTCGGTGTCCTCGCCGTCCGCGTCGGCGAGCGGCGTGCCGGCCAGCGGCCGGGCCACCGACAGCAGGGCCGGCCCTGCGGACAGCAGCGTCAGCACGGTGGGCGCGGGGACGTCGGCCGCCCGGGCGATGCCGGCGCAGAGCGCCTCCCGTTCCAGCTGGCCGCGCAGCGTCAGCGCGGGCCGGCCGACGACCGACGACCGCAGCCGCACCAGCGACACCCCGCGGCGGGCCAGCGAGACGCCGCGGCGGTCGGGGTCCACGACGGCGACCTCGAGGACACCGCCGGGCGAGGTGGCGGCGTAGCGCAGGCTCTCCGCCGGGTGCGGCAGCGGGCACAGCTCGTCCACCGGGAGGCCGGCCGCGGCGAGGAGCGCGCGGATCCGTCCCTCGTCCGGACGGGCGGGCACCACGCCGACCAGCACCCGGACCAGCAGGCCCGCCGTGGTCCCGGCGAGGAGGGCGACCGCGCCGCTGAGCAGGGTGAGGCTGCCGAGTGCCAGGGCGCACAGCAGTGCCGCGCCGAGCACCACCCGGGCGGGCGTCGTCCACCGCGGGCGCCGCTGGAGGTCGGCCCCGACGAGCAGGCCGACGGCGGCGGCGATGGGCGTGACCGCCGCGTCCTCGGCCGTGCCCAGCAGGTCCTGCCGGCCCAGCAGCCACTCCGCGGCCTCCCCCGCGCCCAGCGCCAGGGCACAGGCCAGCACCGCGGAGGTGACCGCGAACCGGCGCCGTCGCAGCGCGTCGAGGAGGACGGCGCCCAGGACGGTCAGGACGGCCAGCGAGGCGACGCCGTTGGCGATGGAGAGCACGGTGCCGGGCAGCCCGCCGAGGGCGGTGTCGGCGAGGTCGGCGCCGGCGGCGGGCACCTGGGGTGCCTGCACGGCGAGCAGGACCAGGAGCAGCAGGGCCGCGGCCGCGAGCGCCAGCGCGACACCGTCGGCGGGACGGCGGACCCGGGTGGGCGGCCAGAACGACGTCCGCGGGTCCGCGCCGCCCTCCGTCACCCGGCCAGTATTCGCAGCTCCCGGCCACGCCACAGCCCCGGGTCAGCCGTGCCGGGCGGCCCGCTCGGGTGGGGATCCCCGCCGGTCCTCCGCGCGGGGCGACGCCGCGCGCGCCGACGCGGCCGGCCCGGGCAGTCGCAGGCTCACCAGCAGCGCGAGCAGCGGCAGCGGGAGGAGAGCGGCCACCGCCCAGCCCAGGCCGTGCGCGTCGGCGAGGACCCCGAGGAGCGGTGTCACGGCACCGCCGGCCGAGACGGCCAGGCCGAGGGTGACGCCGGAGGCCGTGCCGACCCGGTTGGGGAGCAGCTCCTGCCCGAGGGTGGTCTGCACGGAGAAGGGCAGGTAGATCCCCAGGCCGAGCAGGACGGCGGCGGCGACGGCGACCGGCCAGGACGGCGCGGCAACGAGCAGGACCAGACCGGGCACGGCGACCGCGTAGCCCAGCCGGATGGCCGGCACCCGACCCCACCGGTCGGCCAGCCAGCCGCCGGCGAGGGTGCCGACCGCCCCGACGGCGAGGAACGTCGCCAGCGCCGCGGAGCCGGTGGAGGGCGGGACGGCGAAGCGGTCGATGACGTAGAGCGCGACCAGGGACGACACCCCGAAGTAGAGGACCGAGCGGATGACCACCAGCCCGGTCAGCCAGCCGAACGACCGCCAGTCGTCGTCCCGCTCCCGCTGCCCGCCGGCAGCGGCGCGCGGACGGGCGCGGGCTCGGCGGCCGAGGGCCAGGAGGACGGCGGCCGTGACCAGGGCCGGCAACGCCAGCAGCGGCGTCCCCGCCACGCCGTACGCCAGCAGCACGGGTGTGACGACGACCGGGCCGAGGGCGAGACCGGCGTTGCCGCCGACGGCGAACCAGCTCATCCCCTGCGCCGAGGCTCCGGCAGCCGCACGGGCCGCCCGGGCCGCGGCGGGGTGGTAGGCGGCCACACCGAGCCCGGAGAGCGCCACCGCCGCCCACGTCCACCAGTAGGAGCTGCCGAGTCCCGCCAGTCCGATGCCGACCCCGGCGACCAGCAGGCCGACCGGGGTCAGCCAGGGCAGGGGCCGGCGGTCGGCCAGGACGCCGAAGGCCGGCTGGACCACCGACGACAGCACGGTGGCGGCCAGGGTGATGCCGGTCGCGGCGGCGTAGGAGTACCCCCGCTCCAGCACGAGGAACGGCAGCAGCGCGGGGACCGCCCCCTGGTACAGGTCGTCCACGACGTGGCTGGCGGTCAGCAGGCCCAGCCCGCGCCGGTCGACCACGCACTCGCCCGGGGTCGGTCGGCCGTCCCCGTGCCCGCTGCGCACCAGGGAACCGTGGACGCGCGGCCGCCGGCCGTCAAGCGGCGGTCAGTGCGCGGGCGCGGGCTCGTCGACCAGCTGCCAGGGCCGGACGACGGTCACGAGGACGGCGATGGCGAGCAGGAGCGCAGTGAGGATCACCGTGCCCATGGCCGCGGCGTCGTTGCCCAGCAGGCCGACGACCGGGGAGACCGCGGCGCCGACACCGAACTGCACCGCGCCCAGCAGCGCCGCGGCCGAGCCGGCCGACTCCCCGTGCCGGGACAGCGCCAGCGCCGGCGCGTTGGGCAGGGCCAGCCCGGAGGCGAAGAGCATCGCCCACAGCGGGACGACGACGCCGAGCAGCCCGCCAGTGCCGGTGACGGCCAGGCCGAGCAGCAGCGCGCCCGAAAGCGCCCCGGCGACCGTGCCGGCGATGAGCACCTGGGCCGGCGTCCAGCGGCGCAGCACCACCGGGTTGAGCTGCGTGGCGGCGATCAGCCAGAACGCGCCGGCGCCGAACAGCAGCCCGAACTGCTGCTCGTCGAGGCCGAACTGCCGCTGGAACACGAAGGACGATCCGGACACGTAGCTGAACAGCCCGGCCATCGTCAGCCCGGCGACCAGCACCAGACTGACGAACGTCCGGTCGCGGAGCAGCCCCCGGTAGGTCTGCAGCGTGCCGGCGACCCCGCGGGTGCTCCGGCGGGACGGCGGCAGCGTCTCGCGCAGCGCCAGCGCCCCGACGGCGAGCAGCAGCAGGCCGTAGCCGGCGAGGACGGCGAAGATGCCGCGCCAGCTCGTGACCCGCAGCAGCTCCCCGCCGAGGGTCGGCGCGAGCACCGGCGCGGCCCCGAGCACCAGGAACAGCCGGGACAGCATCGTGGCCGCCGCCCGCCCGGTGAACAGGTCGCGGACGACCGCCATGGCGACCACGGCGCCCGCCGCGGTGCCCACGCCCTGCAGCAGCCGCAGCGCGCCGAGGACCTCGATGCTGGGGGCCACCAGGACCAGCGCGGACGCCACCACGTACAGCGCCGTCCCGGCCAGCAGGGGTCCGCGCCGGCCGAACGCGTCCGACAGGGGGCCGAGCACGAGCTGCCCGAGGGCCAGGCCGACCAGGGTGCCGGTGAGCGTCAGCTGGACCATCGCCGACGTCGTCCCCAGCTCCGCGGAGATGGTGGGCAGCGCGGGCAGATACATGTCGATCGTCAGCGGCCCGACGGCGACGAAGGCGCCGAGGAGGAGGGCGAGCAGCGCCCGGTTGGGCGGCGCGGTCGCAGGGGTCGGGGGGAGCGTCGCGGTCGCGGCGCGGTCCTGCAGGTCGGTCACGGACGTCCA
Organism: Geodermatophilus sp. SYSU D01176; assembly: GCF_054050015.1. Taxonomy (NCBI): domain Bacteria; kingdom Bacillati; phylum Actinomycetota; class Actinomycetes; order Geodermatophilales; family Geodermatophilaceae; genus Geodermatophilus; species Geodermatophilus sp. SYSU D01176. The sequence continues at coordinate 108,834 of NZ_JBJGYN010000007.1, forward strand.
TTCATCGAGGCGGTGGTGCGGGCGGCCCACGCTGGCCGGACCTCAGGGGCCAAGGCCGCACCACCGCCGTCCATTCCTGGCCGTGACCGACGCCGCTCACACCCCCAGTGGCTCCCGGGCGGTGGCGACCGCGCGGCGGGTGTCCTCGAGGACCAGGTCGTAGTTCACCTGGGCCGCCGCGGCCGCACCCGCCGCGGCTGCGGCGCCGACCTGGGCGGCCAGGTCGGTGACGTTGCCGGCGACCCACACGCCGGGGACGTCGCTGCGCCCGGTGGGGTCGGCGGCCAGGTGCTCGCCCATCCCCGAGGGGTGCGGCACCGGGGTGAGCCCGAGCCCGGCGAGGAACCCGGCGCGGGCGACCATGCGCGACTGCACGGTCACGGCCGCGCGCTCGACCACGGTGCCGTCGGCCAGGCGGACGCCGGCGAGGCGGTCGTCGACGACCTCCAGGGCCGCCACCTCGCCGGCCACGACGGGGATGCCCAGGGCGGCCAGCTGCTCGGCCTGCTCGCCGGTCGGCGCCGGCTGGGCGTGCGCGAAGAGGACGACGTCGGCGCTGAGCTGCCGGAACAGCAGCGCCTGGTGCACCGCCATCGGCCCGCAGGCCAGCACGCCGATGGCCTGGTCGCGGACCTCCCAGCCGTGGCAGTACGGGCAGTGCAGCACGTCGCGCCCCCAGCGCTCGCGCAGCCCGGGGACGACGGGCAGCTCGTCCACCAGCCCCGTGGTGACCAGCAGCCGGCGCGCGCGGGTGGTCCGCCCGTCCGCCAGCCCGACGGTGAACCCCTCGCCGTCCCGGGTCACCGAGGCGACCTCGCCGTCCACCACCGAGCCCCCGTAGGAGCGGACCTCGGCGCGGCCGCGCTCGAGCAGCTCCTCCGGCGGCATGCCCTCCCGGGCCAGCAGCCCGTGCACCCCTGTCGCGGGCGCGTTGCGCGGGGCGCCCGCGTCGAGCACCACCACCGACCGCCGCGAGCGCGCCAGCATCAGCGCGCCGTTCAGCCCCGCCGCGCCCCCGCCGATCACCACGACGTCGTACCCGTTCCCCAGTTCACCGGTCACCGTGACCACCTCCACGGCGACTGTGCGACCGCGGCGGCCTTGACGGCAAGGTTCGTTGCCAGGTCGGCAAGGTCTGCCCGATACGGGACGCGGCCGGATCCCTTGCCGACGCCGGCCGGCCCGGGGAACGCTGCCGCCATGGCCACGTTCCTCCTACTGCACGGCGGCCTCTGCCGGAGCTGGATCTGGGAGGACACGGTCGACGCCCTGTCCGCGGGCGGGCACGACGTCGAGGCGCTCGACCTGCCGAGCTCTGGACCGGAGCCCGCCTGCCTCGGTGGCCTCCAGGACGACGTGGCGACGGTGACCCGCGCGCTCGAGCGCAACGGCACGGGGACCGTGCTCGTCGGGCACTCGGGCGCCGGCATGGCGCTGGCCGAGCTGGCCGGCCACCCGGCGGTCCGGCACACCGTGTACGTGGCGGCGCTGCGTCCCCAGCGAGGTCAGTCCATCGCGGATCTGCTGGGGGGCCGGCTGCCGGACTGGATCCGCGTCCGCCCCGACGAGGGTGCCGCACAGGTCAGCGACGACGCCGACGTGGTGCGGCGAGCGCTGTGCGCGGACGTCGACGAGGACCGCTTCCTCCGGGACGTCTACCCGCGCTACGTCCTGATCTCGCTGAGGAGCCTCGCGGAGGTCAGCACGGCGCCCGCCTCCCGGCACGGGACGACCTATGTCGTCTGCGAACAGGACCAGGCCGTCCCGCCGGAGGCCCAGGAGGCCATGGCGGCCGACGCCGACCGGGTGGAGCGACTGGCGTCCTCGCACTCGCCGATGCTGTCGATGCCCGGTCGACTCGCGGAGGTGCTGGAGCGCGCGGCGACGGAGCCCTGACCCTCGTCGGACCGGCACGCCGGCCGGCTGGGCGCCGAGGGCCGGGGCGAGCGCCTCAGGTGCCGCAGAAGGTGCGGTAGGGGCCGGAGCCGCCCGGGGCCGGGGCCGCGTAGCGCTCGAGGCCGGGCCGCTCGTCGTAGGGACGGGCCAGCACCTCCAGCAGCCGCTCCAGCGGCGCCAGGTCGCCGTCGGTCGCGGCCGTCAGGGCCTCCTCGACGAGGTGGTTGCGCGGGATGTAGACGGGGTTGACCCGGTCCATCCCCTCGGCGTCCGGTTCGAGCGCCCGCCACCGCTCCAGCCAGGCGTCGAACGCCGCCAGGTCCAGGACCAGCAGGCGCGCGGGCTCGGCGTCCCCGCGGGCCGCGGCGCCCAGGGCGCGGAAGAACGTCGTGAGGTCGACGCGGCTCTGCTGCATGAGCGCCAGCAGGTCCTCGACGAGCGGGGTGGTGACCGCGTCGTCCAGACCCTCGGGCAGGCCGAGCTTGGCGCGCATGCCGGCCGACCAGGCGGCGTTGTACGCGGGGCGGAACCCCTGGAGGGCCGTCACCGCGAGGTCGACGGCGTGCTCCTGGTCGTCGGCGAGCAGCGGCAGGAGCGCCTCGGCGAAGCGGGCCAGGTTCCACTCCGCCACGATCGGCTGGTTGCCGTAGGCGTAGCGCCCGCCGACGTCGATCGAGCTGAAGACGGTGGCCGGGTCGAAGGCGTCGAGGAAGGCGCAGGGCCCGTAGTCGATCGTCTCGCCGGAGATCGTCGTGTTGTCGGTGTTCATGACCCCGTGCACGAAGCCGACCAGCATCCACTGCGCGACCAGCTCCGCCTGGGCCGCGACGACGGCCTCGAACAGCACGAGGTACGGGTTCTCCGCGTCGGCCGCGGCGGGGTGGTGGCGGTCGATCGCGTGGTCGGCGAGGCGGCGCAGCAGCTCGGCGTCCCCCGTGGCGCGGGCGTACTGGAAGCTGCCGACGCGCAGGTGGCTGCTGGCGACCCGGGCCAGGACGGCGCCCGGCAGCAGGGTCTCGCGGCGGATCGTGCGCCCGGTCGCCACCACAGCCAGAGAGCGGGTCGTCGGGATGCCGAGGGCGTGCACCGCCTCGCTGACCACGTACTCGCGCAGCATCGGCCCGACCGCGGCGAGCCCGTCACCGCCGCGGGAGAACGGGGTGCGCCCCGACCCCTTGAGGTGCAGGTCGCGCAGCCGGCCCCCGGCGTCGGTCAGCTCACCCAGCAGCAGCGCACGGCCGTCACCCAGGCGCGGGACGAACCCGCCGAACTGGTGCCCCGCGTAGGCCTGCGCGACCGGCCGGGCGCCGTCGGGGACGGCGGTGCCGGTCAGCAGGCCGATCCCCTCGGCGGTGCGCAGCGCGTCGGGGTCCAGGCCGAGCTCCGTGGCCAGCGCGTCGTTCAGCACGAGCAGCTCGGGATCCGGCACCTCGTCGCCCTGCCAGGGGATCGCCAGCTCCGGCAACTCGCGGGCGAAGCGGTCGTCGAAGGCAACGGTGGATGCGGGCGCGACACTCACGAAGTCGACAGCAAGCCCCGCGCCGCTGCTGTTCCCCGTCCCCCAGGATGTTCCCCGTCCCCCAGGAGATCGGTCCCTGCCCTGGCCGCCGTCGTCGGGACGGTCCCGGGGCACACCGTCGGACGGCGCCCGTGCCGCTGGGGTCCGAGGTCCTCCGCCGGCGGCTGCTCCGTGCGGGGCTCCGCGGCTGTCGTGAGGGGTGCCCGTACCCGGTGCGGACGCCGCTGCGCCCGGCCCGATCCGGCGGATCGACCGCACGGGCGGGCCGGGCGCAGCCGGACCCGCGACGGATCAGCCGTGGAGGAGCTTGCCGAACCGCCCACAGCTGTCGTCGATGGCCGCCTGGGCGGCCGGCGAGACCGCTCCCATGTCGAAGAAGCCGTGGATCATGCCGTCGTACCGCCGGACCTCGGCGGGCACGCCGGCTGCCTCCAGCGCCTCCCCGTAGGCCTCGCCCTCGTCCCGCAGCGGGTCGTACTCCGCGGTGACGATGACCGCGGGGGGCAGGCCGGACAGATCCGCGCCGTGCAGCGGGGACAGCCGGGCGTCCCTGGCGTCCTCCCAGGCTCCCGCGTAGTGGCCGTAGAACCAGTCCATCGTGTCCTTCTCGAGAAAGTAGCCCTTCGCGTTCTCGACCCGGGACGGGTACTCGCCCTCGGCGTCGACCGCTGGGTAGATGAGGAACTGCCCGGCCAGCGGAACGCCGTCGGCGTGCAGGTGCTGGGCCACGACGGCGGCCAGGTTGCCCCCCGCGCTGTCGCCGGCGACCGCGAGCCGCCCGTCGCCGCCGAGCTCGTCGAGGTGCTGGGCCACCCAGCGTGCCGCGGCCACCGCGTCCTCGGCCGCAGCGGGGAACGGGTGCTCGGGGGCGAGGCGGTAGTCGACGGCGATCACCACGGCCCGGGCCCCGCGGCAGACGTTGCGGGCCATGTTGTCGTGGGTGTCCAGGTCACCGATCACCCACCCGCCGCCGTGGAAGAACACGACGGTCGGGGAGGGCCCCTCGGGTCCGGGCCGGTAGACCCGCGCCCTGAGCTCGCCGTCGGCACCGGGGACGGTGCGGTCCTCGGTGCTCCCCACGGGGACGACCTGCTCGGGGGTGCGGGCGCCGTGGGTGAGCTGGAGGTACAGCGCTCGCCCGGCTTCGGGGCTGCCCTCGTACATGGGAGGCATTCCGGCCTCGTCGAGCATGGTGAGCATCGCGGCGATGTGCGGGTCGACCGGCACGGGGATCTCCTGACTCTGGGAGGGAGGGGACGGCGGGGTGCGAGCACCCCGCCGGTCGATCGGGTGGGGCGTCCTCAGCTGTAGAGGAGCGACGTGTCGTCGAGGTCGACCGCGGGCAGCGTCGTCCGCTCCTCGGCGTACTCGAGCAGGTGCCTCCACGGCTCCCGGTCGCCCTGCTTGAACATCCGGTCCACCGAGCGCACTACGTAGCCGGAGTTGAAGTTCTCCGGATCGGCCCAGGGCCGCAGCGGCATGTGCGCGTCCTCCGGACGCAGGGTCGGGACCACCATGGTCGCTCCCCTGTCCTGCATGTGCGCGAGCAGCCGGCACACCAGGTCGCTCACCAGGTCGGCGCGCAGCGTCCAACTGGCCCGGAAGTAGCCGAAGACGTAGGCCATGTTCGGCACGCCGCTGATCATGGTGCCGCGCCAGGTCACCCGGCCGGTGAAGTCGACCGGCTCCTCGTCGACGGTGAAGGCGACACCGCCGAAGAGACTGAGGTCGAACCCGGTGGCGGTGACGACGATGTCGGCCTCGACCTCCTCCCCGGAGGTCAGCCGGATCCCGGTCCCGGTGAAGGTCTCGATCGTGTCGGTGACCACCGAGGCCCGGCCCTCGCGGATCGCGGTGAACAGGTCACCGTCCGGGAGGACGGCGAGACGCTGCTGCCAGGGCCGGTAGCGGGGGTTGAAGTGCTTGTCGATGTCAAAGCCCTCGGGCAGCAGCGGGCGCATCGACTCGATCAGGAGGGCGCGCAGCTCGTCCGGGGACTCGAACGACATCCGCGTGATCTCGTCGCCCTCCGCGATGTAGGCACGCCGGAGGATCTCGTGCGTCCAGTCGTCGGGGATGTCCAGCGCCCGCAGGGTCTCCGCGAGCTCGTGGGTCTTGGGCCGGGCGAAGAAGAACGTCGGCGACCGCTGCAGCATCGTCACGTGCGCCGCGGTCTGCGCCATGGCTGGGACCAGTGTCGCCGCCGTGGCGCCGGACCCGATGACGACGACGCGCTTGCCGGCGTGGTCCAGGTCGTCGGGCCACTGCTGCGGGTGCACGACCACACCCCGGAACCGGTCCATGCCCTCCCACTGCGGCCGGTGGGGTTCCGCGTGGTCGTAGTAGCCCTGGCACATCCACAGGAAGTCGGTGGTGAGGCGCAGGTCCTCGCCGGTGTCCTCGCGGGCCACCTCCACGGTCCAGCGCCGGGCCTCGGTGGACCAGCTGGCGGCGGTCACCCGGTGCCGGTACCGGATCCGGTCGGCCAGGCCGTTCTCGTCGATCACCTCGTCGAGGTAGGCCAGGATCTCCTCCGAGGTGGCGATCGACGGTCCGCGCCACGGCTTGAACCGGTACCCGAAGGTGAACAGGTCGCTGTCGGACCGGACACCGGGGTACCGATGGGTCCACCACGTGCCGCCGCGGCTCTCCAGGGCGTCGAGGACGACGAACGACCTGCCGGGGAACCGCTCCCTCAGGTGGCGGGCAGCCCCGATGCCGGAGATCCCCGCCCCGACGATCAGGACGTCGACGTGCTCGGTCTCCTGCGCCGCCTCCACCGCCGGTTGGGTCAGCGTCATGCCCGCACCTCCACCATCTCCGTCACCTGGACCACACGGGACGTTAGGAACCGGCCTCGGTGTGAGCCATGGCACAATCGGCCACGAATTGAGAGATCCGGCCAACTCCGTGGATGCCGCCGCCCGCGGGACGGGCAGCGCGGCGCTGCTGTGCGCGCTCGCCGCAGAGCACGGCCTGCCGCCCGCCCGGGCGCTCGCCGACACCGGCATCGACGAGGCCGCGCTCAGCGACCCGGCCGCGGAGATCACCGCCGCCCAGGAGGTGCGCCTCATCGCCAGGCTCACAGCCGAGTTGCCCGAGACGGTCGGCCTGACGGCCGGCGCGCGCTACCGGCTGACGACCTACGGCATCTGGGGCTTCGCCCTCCTCTCGAGCCGCACCATCCGTGAGAGCAACGAGGTGGCCATGCGCTTCCTCGACCTGACCTACGCCCTGACGCGGATCACCGCTCAGGAGGACGACGGCGAGTTCGCGCTGTTCTTCGACGACCTCGATCTGCCCGAGCCGGTGCGGCGCTTCGTGCTGCTGCGCGACAGCACGGCGGCTCTGCAGCTCTGGCGGGAGAGGCTCGGCCAGGCGGTCGTGCCGCTGCACGTAGCGCTGCGGGAGCCTGCGCCCGCGGACCCGGGGCCGTACGAGGCAGCCTTCGGCGTCCGGCCCACCTTCGGGGCACCGCGCTCGGTCCTGGCCTTCGACGCCGCGCTGCTCGACCACCGACTCCCCCAGGCGGCCCCGCTGACCGCCGCTCTGTGCGAGGCGCAGTGCCGTGACCTTCTCGAGCGCCGCCAGTCCCGTCGCGGCACGAGCGGCCGGGTGCGCGACCTGCTGCTGCGCGATCCGCAGCGGATGCCCGGTCAGGATCGAGTCGCCGCTGCGCTCCACATGAGCGTGCGGACGCTCCGCCGTCACCTCGAGGAGGAGGGGACGAGCTTCCGCGTCGTCATCGAGCAGACCCGCGAGCACCTCGCGGAGGAGCTGCTCGTGACCGCCGGCCTGAGCATCGAGCAGGTCGCCGAGCGCATGGGCTACTCGGAGGCGTCGAGCTTCGTCCATGCCTTCCGGCGCTGGAAGGGCGTCAGCCCGGGCCGCTGGGCGCGGGCGGCCCGCACCAGGGCGGGCGGATGAGACCCGGCACGTGCACCGGCGGGTCCGGTGACCGGCGGACCGGGCAAGCCCACCCAGCCGCGAAGCCTCCGGTCCTGGCCGCACCACGTCGGTCGCTCGGCGTGGCGTGCGGAGCCGGCAGGTCAGCCGGGCCCGACCCGTCCGGTCAGACGGCGAGGACCGGCGCCCCCAGCCGGATCTCGCCGTCGGTGAGGACGTCGGCGCGCAACCCGCCGCGGTGGATCAGCGGCCGCAGGACCCCCGGTCCGCTGAGCCGGTCCAGGTGGACGCAGGGCTCGCACAGCCGGCGTCCCTCGCACAGCACGTCGCCGATGCGGAAGCGCCGTCCGACCAGGGCGTCGACGTCGATGCCGCGGGTGAGGACGTTGCGCCGGGTTCCGGCGAAGTCCAGCGCGTGCCCGGCCGCGGCCAGCTCGTCGAGCACCTCGGCGGCCATCAGCGTCAGGTCGTAGCCCGGACGCCGTCCGGCGCGGGGGGTGAACGTGCCGGCGCCCGCGGCGTACCGGTCGCCGTCCAACCCGCGGCCGGCGCGGGCCTGCGCCACCTCGACCAGCTGCATCGGCGCCTCCGCCGCGGGCGCCACGGCGAGGCCTGCGACGGTGCCGCGCAGCCCGGGCCCGGCCGGCCGGCGGCGCAGCACCGGGTCGAGGGAGGCGACGGCGTGGGCCTCGCGGATGCGCAGGTCCGCGGTGGCGCGGCCCAGGAGCCCCGGCGCCTGCGGGCTGAGCACGACGCCCGGTGGGGTGCCGAACGCCAGCACGGCCACCTGGTCCCCCGGGCAGGCCCCGTCCTCCACCACGGCGATCCACCACCCGGCCCACTGGAACCGCGGGGGGTCGGCGATGGGCACCAGCCCCGAGCCGTGCTCGGCCAGCCAGGTCCGCCACGCGCCCAGGGCGGAGGCGAGGTCGGCGCCGGCGGGCGGCAGCTCGGCCACCGGGACCTCGGTGACCGACGCCAGGCACGCGGCGAAGCCCCGGACCAGGGCGCTGTCGGGAGGACCGGGCGGCAGCTCGACGTCGTTCACAGGTCCTCCAGGAGGTCGGGGGGGTGACCGCTGACTGTGGCACCGCATCTGGGGCTGCCGGACTCAGGCCCCGCCGACACCACGGACGGCCAGGGAGACGGCGAGGGCCGCCATGACGGCGGCGATGACGCCGTCGAGGACCCGCCAGGCCGCCGGGCGGGCGAACACCGGCCGGAGCAGGCGGGCGCCGTAGCCCAGGCCGGCGAACCAGACCGTGCTGCCGAGACCCGCGCCGGCGGCGAACTGCCACCGGTGCTCGCCGTAGGTGGAGGCCATCGAGCCGAGGAGCACCACCGTGTCCAGGTACACGTGCGGGTTGAGCCAGGTCAGCGCCAGGCAGGTGCCGACGGTGGCCGCGAGGCCGGCGCGGGCACCGGCGGCATCCGGCAGCAGCGCGCCGGGGCGCAGCGCCCGTCGCGCGGCCAGCGCGCCGTAGCCGAGCAGGAACGCGGCTCCGGCGAGGCAGACCACCGGGACCAGCCACGGCAGCCACGACAGGGCCGCGCCGGCGCCCAGCACCCCGGCCACGATCAGCGCGAGGTCGGACAGGGCGCACACCGCCACCACCACGGCCACGTGCTCCAGGCGCAGCCCCTGCCGCAGGACGAAGGCGTTCTGGGCACCGATGGCGACGATCAGCCCCAGGCCGAGCGCGAGCCCGGACGCGACGGCGAGCAGCGCGGGGGTGGTCAGCACGCGTCGACGGTAGAAAGCGGTGGGGGCACCGTCCAACTCATGATCCTGACGCTTCATTAGCATCGCTTCATGGAACTGGACCTGGCGCAGCTGCGGGCGCTGGACGCGACCGTCCGCGGGGGCACGCTGGAGGCCGCCGCCCGGGCGCTGCACGTCACCCCCTCGGCGATCAGCCAGCGGTTGCGCGCGCTGGAGGTCGCGACCGGCCGGATCCTTCTGGTGCGGACCAAGCCGGTGCAGGTCACCGAGTCCGGGCAGGCGGTGCTGCGGCTGGCCCGGCAGGTCGACCTGCTCACCGCCGACGTCGCCCGCGAGCTCCGCGGGGACCCCTCCGCCGAGGAGGTCCCCACGCTGCCGATCGCGGTCAACGCCGACTCCATGGCCACCTGGGTGCTGCCCGCGCTGGCGCCCCTGGCCGGCGACGTCTGCGTCGACCTCCACCGCGAGGACCAGGAGCACACCAGCGCCCTGCTGCGCGCCGGCACGGTCATGGCGGCGGTGACAGCGGACGCCGAGCCGGTGCCCGGCTGCACCTCCACCCGCCTGGGCGGCATGCGCTACCGGCCGATGGCCGCGCCCGGCTTCGCGCGGCGCTGGTTCCCCGCGGGCCCCACCGCCGAGTCGCTCGCCCGCGCCCCGGTCGTCGTCTTCGACCGCAAGGACGACCTGCAGCACCGCTACCTGCACGCGCAGGCCGGGCCGGACGTCGCCCCACCGGTGCACCACGTGCCCGCGTCGGCGGACTTCGTCGCCGCCGTCGCCCTCGGCCTGGGCTGGGGCATGGTGCCCGACCTCCAGGCGCGGGCAGCGCCGGCGGAACTGGTCGTCCTCGACCCGGCCGCCGCGGTGGACGTCGTCCTGCACTGGCAGCAGTGGCGGCTGCGCTCGGCCACCCTCGACCGCGTCCGCGAGGCCGTGCTGGCGGCGGCCGGCCGCGACCTGGACCAGCCCGGCGCGGGGTCGACCGGCGGCGGACCGCCCGTGCCCCGGACGCCCACCCAGCCGCACGGCCTATAGTCCTGGCCTCCGGCTCAGCGGGACGGTGCCGGGTACATCCCCGTCGCGGAGCTCGGCCGGCGGCGAGATGCGGGAGGCGACGTGCCGCACTCCACCAGCTCGCTCATGCGGGCGACCGCCTGGCTGATGCTGGCGCTCGGGGCGGTCTACGGGATCTCCCTCGTGCCCGGGGTCCGATCGGGGCCGGGCTACCGGGCGGATCTCGACTGGTGGCTCAACATGACCGTCGACGGCCTGGTCATCCTCGTGGTCCTGCTCCGCGTCGTGGCCGACCGCAGGGACCGGGCGGCCTGGGCGTGCATGGCCGCGGGGCTCGTGGCCGCCTTCGCCGGCAGCACCACGTACTTCGCCTACTACCAGCACCTCGACCCGATCCCGAGCCCCTCCTGGGCGGATGCGGGGTGGCTGCTCTTCTACACCCTCCTGGCCGTCGGGCTGGTGCTGCGGCTGCGCACCCGGGCGCGCAGGATGCCCGCCAGCCTGTCGCTGGACGGCCTGATCGCCGGCCTGACGGCCGCGGCCCTGGGGGAGAACTACCTCGACGGGGCGCACGTGCCCTTCGGGCACGACGGTGTCGACGTGCTGACCGCGGCCTACCCGTTCGCCGACCTGCTGCTCCTGGCCCTGGCGGTCGCCACGCTGGCCATCCTCGGCCGGGGTGCCGGCTGGTCCTGGTGGCTGCTCTGCGCCTCCTTCGTGACCTTCTTCGTGACCGACGCGGTCTACGCGGGCCTGGTGGCCGACGACGCCTACGTCGGGGGCGAGCCGGTCGACCTGGGGTGGCTGCTGGCCCGGCGGCTGCTGGCCGGCGCGGCGCTGGCATCCCTGCGCGCGCCGGAGTCCCGGACCGTGGACCTGGAGGGGGTCACCGTCCTGGTCCTGCCCGGGGCCTGCGGTCTCGCCGTCCTCGGCCTGCTGTTCCACGGCAGCACCTCGGGGATCAACCCGGTCGCCGCGGTCCTCGGGCTGGCCGCCGGCGTGCTCATGGTCGGGCGGACGGCGCTGACGTTCCGCGAGCTGCGGACGCTCACCGAGGCGCGCCAGCGCGCGCTGAGCGAACGCCTCATCGAGGCCCAGGACGACGAGCGGGCCCGCATCGCCGCCGACGTCCACGACGACCCCGTCCAGGCGCTGGCCGCCGTGGACCTGCGCCTGGGCGCCCTGCAGAACCGGTTGCGCGCGGGGGCACCGGAAGAGGTCGCCGGGGTGGAGGCCGTGCTGGACGCCGTCCACGGCGCGAGCCTGCGGCTGCGCCACCTGCTGTTCGAGCTGGAGACGCCGGTCCTCGACGCGTCACTGACCGACGGGCTGCGGGACGCGGCGGCCCAGGTGTTCGAGGACAGCGACGTCGTGTGGTCGGTCGAGGAGCGCGGGCGGGCCCCCCTCCCCCAGCAGGTGCGGGTGTCGGCGTACCGGATCGCCCGCGAGGCGATGGTCAACGTCCGGAAGCACGCAGGGGCGCACCACGTCAGGATCACCGTCGACGCGACCGGGCGTGGCGTGGAGGTGCACGTCGTGGACGACGGCGGAGGGGTGGACGTCACGGCGTCGGCGCGCTCGGGACGCCGGCACTCCGGTGTGGTGGGGATGCGGGACCGTGCGCTGGCGTCGGGCGGGTGGTGGCGGTCCCGGCCCGGCCCGGGTGGCGTCGGCACCGCCGTGTCGTTCGCCCTCCCCGTGGCGGGCGTGGCGGTCGCCGGCGGCTCGGTGGCGGGGCCCCGGTCAGCGGGAGAGCAGCCGGCGGACGAGGTCGGCCGCGCCGGGCACGCCCACGACGAGGTGGCCGTCCACGCACCGGCGCAGCAGCACGGGGAGGTCGCCGGCGAGGGTCCCCTTGAGCAGGTAGGCGGAGGCGCCGGCGGCCAGCACGCGCGTCCACGTCGCCGGGTCCGCCTGCGCTGAGACCGCGGTGACGACGGGCCGGTGGGGCAGCGCGACCAGTCGCCGGACCAGGTCCGGGCCGCCGCCCGGCATCCGCACGTCGGTCAGGACGAGCGCCGCCCGGTGCTCGCGGACGACCGCCACCGCGTCGTCGCCGGTGGTCGCCTGCGCCACGACGCGGAAGTCCGGCTCCTGTCCCAGCAGCCCGGCGAGGGCGGATCCGACCTGCGCGTCGTCATCGGCGATGACGACCGTGATCTCGCCGCGGACAGTGGCCACAGGAGCACGCTCACCCACGCCGTCCCGGTTGTCGTGATGCGCGCGCACCACCCGGGTAGTGCGCGCGCGCCAGACGCCACCCCGTGTGAGGCGTGCCAGACTCGGAACGTGACCCGGCCCGACGCACCAGAGGGGTCCGCCGCCGCGAGGGTCCGGGTCGTGATCGTGGACGACCACCAGATGTTCGCCGCCAGCCTCGCCCAGGCCCTGCAGTCCGAGCCGGACCTGCTGGTCGTCGGGCAGGGGGCGTCGATCGCCGAGGCGCGCACCCTGACGGCGTCGGCCGCACCCGACGTCGTCCTCCTGGACCACCGCCTGCCCGACGGAGACGGGGTGGGGGCGATCGCCGGGCTGCACCGCATCCGGCCCTCCGCGAAGATCGTGGTGCTCACCGCCACGACCTCCGACCGGGTCCTCGTCGCCGCCATGGAGGCCGGTGCCGCCGGGTTCATCGCCAAGACCCAACGGCTGGACGACGTGATCGGGGGCGTGCGGGCCGCCGCCCAGGGCGAATCGGTGGTCAGCGCCAAGCTGCTCACCCGGCTCCTGCCCCGCCTGCACCGGCAGAGCGGCGGGGTCGGGGCCGAGCTCACCGAGCGGGAGCGCGAGATCCTCGACCTGCTGGCGCGGGGGCTGTCCAACGCCGACATCGCCCAGCAGCTGACGATCAGCGTGCACACCGTCCGCAACCACGTGGCGAACCTCTCCGCCAAGCTCGGCGCGCACTCCAAGCTCGAGGTCCTGTCGATCGCCGTCCGGGAGGGCCTGGTCGAGGGCATCTGACCGCCGGCCGGCGGCGCGGACACGCCCGCTGGCTAGTGCACGCGCACCAGGCGGTTGGCACGGGCGCATCTGGCCGCGGCCCGGCTGCCGCCACACCCTGGAGGGCGGTCGGTGCGCGCCCGCGCGCCGGGAGGCCCACCGACAGGGGAGCAGGCACGTGGCCAGGACGCAGCACGGGGCGGATGCGCCGCGCGCGGCCGAGGAGGACGCCGGGCACCAGCCCAGCGCGGCTGCCGCCGGCGAGGAGCCGACCGCTGCCGGCGGGCCGCCGACCGCGCTGCTGTCGTGCTCGCTGTCGGGCACGGTGCTGACGGCGGGCGCAGCGCTCGCGCGGCTGTCGGGCCGGCCCCTCGGCGAGGTGGCCGGCGTCTCCGCCCACGAGCTGCTGCACCCGTCCTCGCACGACCTGCTGGAGTACGTCCTGCGGGTGGCACGCGGCGGCGTCGCGTCCGGGTCCGCGACCTTCCGGCTCCGGCACACCGACGGCTCGCACGCCGACGTCCCCACGACCTGGTCGGCGCTGGCCGGTCCGAGCGCGGACTCCACGCAGCTGGTGTTCGTCCGCGCCGACGTGGCGGTCGCGGACCTGACCTTCGGGCCGCGGCCGGCGCAGCAGCCGCGGGCCGCCGCGCTCCGGGAGGGGCCGGGCCAGCAGCCGGACCGCCCGCAGCTGCTCGACCGGCTGACGTGCGCCCTGGCCAGGGCCGAGCGCTGCACCGCCGTCCTGATGGTCGACCTGGACAACTTCCGGATGGTCAACGCCTCGCGCGGGCACGACGTCGGCGACCGGCTGCTGGCCGGGATCGGCGCCCGCCTGCGGGCGGCCGCGGCGGGCTCGCGGATCGTCGCCCGCTGCGGTGACGACGAGTTCGCCGTCGTCTGCGAGGACACCGACGAGCAGCAGGCGCACGCGCTGGCCCGCCGGCTCCTCGACGCGGTCGCCGAGCCCTTCCGCCTGGACGACGCCACCGTGCACCTGACGGCATCCATCGGGGTCGCCGTCGCCCCGGTGGCGCCCGCGGTCTCGGCGACGGACCTGCTGCGCCACGCCGACACGGCCGTGCACGCGGGGAAGAGCGCCGGGCGCGGCCGGGTGCACGTCTTCGAGCAGACGCTCGGCGAGGGCGTGGAGCGCCAGTACGCCCTCGCCACCGACCTGCGGGCGGCGCTGGCGGACGAGGCGGTCCACCTGGAGTACCAGCCGATCGTGGACCTGCGGTCGGGCGCCGTCGTCGGCCTGGAGGCCCTGGCCCGCTGGACGCACCCGGAGCGCGGCCCCGGGTCGCCCGGCAGTTTCGTGCCCGTCGCTGAGCTCAGCGGGCTGGCTCCCGAGCTCGACCGCTGGATCCTCCGGCGCGCCCTGCGCGACATGGCCCGGCTGCGCCGGGCGGGCGCCGTGCCCGAGGACGCGTACGTCGCCGTGAACCTGTCGGCCGCCAGCCTGACCGACACCTCCTTCCCCGGCGACCTGGTCGGCTGGATCGGGCAGGCCGGCCTGCCCGCCGGCCGGGTGGTCCTCGAGATCACCGAGACCGCGATCATGCAGAACACCGGTGTCGCGGTGGAGCTGCTGCGCGACCTCCGCGAGCACGGCATCCGGGTCGCGATGGACGACTTCGGGACGGGGTACAGCTCGCTGGCCCACCTCCGGGACCTCCCCATCTCGGCGCTGAAGATCGACCGCAGCTTCGTCGCGGACATCGCCGAGCAGCGGGACGCGCTGGCCATCGTGACGTGGATCGTCGACCTCGCCCGGGCGGTCGGGGTCACCGTCGTCGCCGAGGGCGTCGAGACCACCGAGCAGGTGGCGCTCCTCCAGGGGCTCGGCTGCGTCACCGCGCAGGGCTGGCTCTGGGGGCCCGCCGCCCCGGTGACCGCGCTGCTGGGCAGGCGCACCTGGACGAGGCCGCTCACGACGACCGCGACCCCCGTCGCTCCCCCCAGGACGACGACGCGCGACGCCGGTGTGTCGCACAGTCTGCAGAGGCTGATCGAGCTGCACCGGAACGGCGCGTCCGTCGCCACCATCGCGGCCACGCTGAACGCCGAGCGGCTCGCCACCCCGACGGGGGTGCGTTGGCACGGAGGCAGCGTCGCCCGCGTCCTCGCCCACCGAATCCGTCGGTGCGCCGGACCGCCGGACGCCGCCGCGAGGCCGAGGCGCCTGGCGTGGCGCCGGCAGCCGGCCGCCCATCCGCTGTCCTGACCCTCGCCGGCGGCACCGCGCGTCAACCGAACGGGATGGAGAGGCACCGGATGGAACCGAGCGAGTGGGTCACCTGGGAGGACTGCCCGCACTGCCGGCGGCCGGCGGCTGTCGGCTGGATCGGCGGGCGGCCCACCGAGTTCGACTGTCCCCGCGGCTGCCGCCTCAGCGCGGAGCAGATCCACACCCTCGCCGCCAGGCGCGGGCGACCGCCGGTCGACGGACTGGTGCGCGGCATCTCCTGATCCGGTGCGCCGGCCGGGCGCGGTGGCCGACCACCGCAATTCGTGTCGGACGACGGACGAGTAGACCTGTACGCCAGGGACTGTCGAGGACATGCGGCAAGCGTCGAGCGATTGTGAATGGGACATCCGACCTGCGCCGCTGCGGTTGGACGGGTTGGCAGCTGTTGGGGCCCGCGGACGAGTTGCGGACAACTCGCGGACGCGCCCACCGTCGTCGTTCGGGATTCCGACACGACTTGCGCACGCCCCATCGCCCGTCCGGCCGAAGAGTGAGGGAGGCGGCTGGGTCGTCGCCCCGGTGACCGGTCACGCCGTCAGCCTCGTTCCGCTCAGGACTCGTTCAGGTCGGTGCCTGGTCTCTTGCGGACGACCTCGACTGGGCCTTGGTCGTCGAGCCATCGAACCGCGTACACGCTGTCGACAGGATGCACGCGAACCGTGCGCTGCCCGCTGTCCCAGAGGTCCAGGATCTCGTCCGGGGCGTCGCGCAGGTCCCTGTTGTCACCGACCGGCTCCTCCGCTCCGTCGGCCACCACCCACACGTCGGCGGTCGTGCTGGGGGGACTGCCCCCAGTCCGGTTGACTCGTTCCGGTAGGGGTTAGGCCGCTGCTGCGGCGTGGGTGAGTGTCTCGTACTCGACGGGCGTGAGTCGGCCGAGTCGGCGTTGCCGGCGGCGGCGGTGATAC
>NZ_JBJGYN010000008.1:0-122307 GCF_054050015.1 Geodermatophilus sp. SYSU D01176
AACCTGATGGCGGTGACCCCGAAGGCGTCCTGGCCGTGGGTGCGGGCGCTGCTGCACTCGGTCTACGACCAGCCCGACGCCGCCTCGGTGCACGCTCAGTTCGATCGCGTTCTGGACGCGCTGGCCGACAAGTTGCCCAAGGTGGCCGAGCACCTCGAGCAGGCGCGGCCTGACGTGCTGGCCTTCACCGCCTTTCCGAAGGAGGTCTGGCGGCAGATCTGGTCCAACAACCCATCCGAACGGCTCAACCGCGAGATCCGGCGCCGCACCGACGTGGTCGGCATCTTCCCCGACCGCGACGCGCTGGTCCGCCTGGTCGGCGCCGTGCTCGCCGAGCAGCACGACGAATGGACCGAAGGCCGCCGCTACCTCGGCCTCGACGTCCTCGCCCGCTGCCGCATCCGACCAGTTGCCGACACCGATTCCGCGACCACCGAGGAGGTGACCATCCCGGCGCTCAGCGCCTGACCAGAACAGAGATCACGCGGTAGTCGTCACACACCACGCCGGCGGACTTGACCCGCGCCTGAAGCTGCTGCCGGTGTCGCTCGGTTCCCGTTCACGGAAGCAGTCTGGCTCTGGCCCGACGGTCGACGGGGCCATCGGCGGTGAAGGGGGACATGGGCCCCCGAGCGTCGAGGGAGACTTGCGACCCGCCGCGCCGGCGCTCGGCACGGCTTGGAGGGGCCTGCTCGCTGGACTCGCTGGAGGCGAGCCCGTCTACTGCGGCCTCGTCCGGCGGGCTGGGGCGACCGTCGTTGTCTCCGACGGGGGGCGTCTCGCGTCACGCCTGCGCCGATCGCGGCGCGCGGCGGGCTTGTCCCGTTCGCCTCCTCGCAGCGCGACAGCGCAGATGACGCGGCGGTCGTGCCACTGTCGACCGACGGGGCGTCGGTCGGTCGCGACTGATCGCGGTGGCGCGGATTTCCTCGTCGCTGGAGGGGATGCGGTCGCTGCGCCGGGTCTCCGGTCGGTTTCCACAGGCCAGCGTGAGAGGCCACTGCCCATATTCCCGGCGCCGATCAGTCCAATGGTCTTGACTCCCTCAACGGTCAAGCCGGCGGAAGCTCATGCGAGCCTGCGGCTGTGCCGATCCCACCTCGCTAGCCCGGTGACATCTGTACCGCGCAGGCGTCGTTCACCAGAAAGACCAGCGGCCGACCCTGCGGCTGCAACGTCACGCTGCCCGTCTGCTCGTTCAGTTCGCCGATGTCCAAGACGGTTCCCGTAGCGACGTCCCGCAGCTCGAGATCACATCGTGCGTTGCCGTGAAGATCCTCCAATCTCACAGTGATCATCTCGGGGGGGTTGAAGGCGTCGGAGGTGCCCACCCCATCGACCACCGCCGGTAAGGTCAGATTTCCCGGACCGGGTCGGCTGAGGACGGTACAAGCAGACTCGGCTGACCATCGGAACGTTCCGGCCTGGGGGATGAGGAACGATGCGGTGTCGTGCACCGCATATTCGTTGGACCACGTCTCATTCGTGTCGCGGTTGACCAGCGTGACAGTACAGCCGGTGCTGGAGCCGTCGTTACGAACCACAAGCCGCCACGGCGCCTCCTCCTTGAATTCGTTACTCGTCGATGACTGTGCGCCGTCCTCTTGGGTCGGGGGCTTGTCCAGGACGAGCTGGATGACCACGTAGATAGCCAAGAGAGCCGCCAATGAGCCGCCGATCACCACCAGGCGACGGAGGCGTCGCCGTCTGCTTTCATCGGGGGCACGGGCTTCGCTGTGAGTCGATACGGATCCGTGGGAGGAGTGGGTGGCGGGCTGCGTAGTAGGCGTCGCCTGCTGCTCGGCATTCTGGCCCCGGGCGGCGCCAGTCAGGGGGACATCAACTCCTGCAGTGTTCTGCAGGGCTTCCGGCCCGGCGGACCTGGATATCGCTGGCGCATCCTCATGAGCCGAGTGCACCTCGGCGAGGGTCGTGTCAAGTATCCTCAGTAGTCGGTTGATGTCGTACTCGAATCGGCTCGGGCTGAGTTCGAGAGCCTGACGGCGCACCAGCCCGGCCAGACCGGCCGGCAACTCGTCGGCGTGCGGCATGCGTGCCCCATCAACCAAGATCGGGATGATGCGAACGTTGCGCGTCAGGGCGGCCTCGATCTCCAGGCGTACAAAATCAGCCGGATCATCAATGCGCCTGCGCGCGTTCACGTCGGTGGTTTCGAGCCACCGGTCACCGATCAGTGCCAGCAGCACATCGCAGGAGCCGACCGCTCTGGTGATCACCTCGACGAAGTCATCGCCGAGCTCGATCGAGTCGACGTCCTTGAAGATCTGAGCGGCGCCGAAGTGCTGTGCGAGACGGTCGAACAGCCAGCCAGCAGGATATGCGCTCTCCTCTCGCCGGTAGCTGATGAAGATCCGACCTGTTGATCCTGCAGCGGATTCAGCCATCGCACTCACCTTGGCCGACTGAGGCTGCGCGCAGCTCCACACCGCCGAACACGGAGCGGAAATGGGCCTCGGTGCACACCGCCAGCATCCGGTCGGCCCGCTCCGGGGCCGCGGAGATGCAGGCCACGAAGTCCTCACCCGGCGCCCCGTCCCACACGTCCAGCTCGACGCTGTAGCCGGCCTGCTGCAGCTGCCAGGCCAGCCATTCGGCCCAGGCGGTGTCCCGACCGGCGTGGCTGATCAAAAAGTCGGTCCCCCGACCACTCACGCGACAGTGCTACACCCATCACCGACCGTACGCGATACCCGTCGCTCCGACACAGCCGGCGGCTCCTCTGGGGAGCAGATAGTCGCTTCGAGCGCCGCGCAGCCACAGGTCCAGAGACGGCATCCGGGGGGCCGCCATGCGCGTCGGGCTGCCTTCTGACGTGACCCCCGTGAGCCGGACGCCTTGGTGTGCCCCGGGTCCCGACGGTGGAGGGCTCGCACGTCTCGGCCAGCTCGGCCAGCCACGCGGCGACGGCATGCCGGGTGAGTTCGTCGAGCACCGGCTCGCGGCCGAGGGTCGGTCAGCCAGCGGGGGGAGCAGCGGACGCTCCCGCTGTTGAGCTCGCTGGTCCACGGTGTGTCGGGAGTGGTCCCAGGTGCCCGGAGAGGCGACCGGAGGAGTGCGCCAGATCGACTGCAGGACGTGGGTTGCCCGTCGAGTGATCGCTGTGCTTCCCTGGCGTCGAGTGCCGGATCATCCATCCGCGCTGGTAGGACGCCTGGCGCGGCTCGGTTGGACCCGCATCGGTTCTCCCGGCATCTTCGGGTAGTCCGGGGGATAGGGCAGGTCGCCGAGGCCCTGGTCGGTCGCCTGGCGCTCGGCCAGCTCGAGCAGCGGCTCGATGCCGAACGCGTGGTCGGAGATCCCGGCGTGCTTGTCGCCGACCTCGCGGAACCGCGCCGGCATCGTCAGGACGTCGAAGTCCTCGGGCCGGACGTCGGGGAGCTCCTCCCAGTCGACCGGGGCCGAGACCGGCGCGTGCGGCCTCGGCCGGATGGAGTACGCCGAGGCGATCGTGCGGTCCCGGGCCATCTGGTTGTAGTCGATGAAGATCTTCTCGCCGCGCTCCTCCTTCCACCACGACATCGTCACGCGGTCGGGGAGGCGCCGCTCCAGCTCGCGGCCGAAGGCGATCACCGCGCGGCGCACCTCGGGGAAGGTCCAGCGCGGCTGGATCGGCACGTAGATGTGCACCCCGCGGCCGCCGGAGGTCTTCGGCCACCCCTGCATGCCGAACTCCGCGAGCAGCTCCCGCACGTGCGGCGCCACCCCGACGGCGTCGGAGAAGTCGGTGCCCGGCTGGGGGTCCAGGTCGATGCGGATCTGGTCCGGCGACTCGACGTCGGACTTGGACACCGGCCACGGGTGGAAGGTGAGCGTGCCCAGGTTCGCGCACCAGGCGACGACGGCCACCGAGTCCGGCGCGATCTCGTCCGCCGTCCGCCCGCTGGGGAAGGTGATGTGCGCCGTAGGCACCCAGTCGGGGGCGTTCTTGGGCACCCGCTTCTGGTAGAAGGCGTCGCCGGTGTTGTCCACCCGGGTGGACAACCGCGCGCCCTCGAACACCCCGCCCGGCCAGCGCTCCAGCGTCGTCGGCCGGTCCCGCAGCGCGTGCAGGATGCCGTCGCCGACGGCGATGAAGTACTCGACGACGTCGATCTTGCGGATGCCGCGCTCGGCGAAGTACGGCTTCTCCGGGCTGGAGACCCGCACCTCGCGCCCGTCGACCTGCAGCAGGACGGCGTCCTTGGACGACGCCATCACCGACCGGACCCCGTGGAAGTGATCACCCGGCGCACCCTAGGGCGCTCAGGCCGGGCACGTCAGCCCGTCCTGCGGCACCACCAGGTCGATCAGGTAGGCGTTCACCGCGCCGGTGACGCAGTCGGTCTTCGGGTAGGCGGTGTGCCCCTGCCCCTGCCAGGTCAGCAGGACGCCGGAGGCCAGGTCCTCGGCCATGTCCACCGCCCCGGGCAACGGGGTCACCGGGTCGCCCGCGGTGCCGACGACCAGGATCGGCGCCGCGCCCTCGGCGTCGCGCTCGGGGATCGGGGTGCGCTCGGCCTCCCACACGGCGCAGTTGTGCAGCCCCACGGCCGAGCTCGCGCCGAACAGCGGGAAGCGCTGGCCCCACTCGGCGGCCAGGGTGCGGACCTCCTCCTCGGGGACCGCCGTCTCCGGGTCGGTGTCGGCGCAGTTGATCGTCACGTTCGCGTCGAGGAGGTTGGTGTAGGTGCCGTCCTCCAGCCGGCCGGTGTAGGCGTCGGCGAGGGAGAACAACCCCTGCGCGTCACCGTTCCGCGCGGCGGCCAGGCCCTGCGCCAGCTGCGGCCACGAGGCCGTGTTGTACAGGGCGGCCAGGATCGCGGTGCTGATGACGCCCGGCGTCGCCTGACGGGTCTCGCCCGCCCGCGCGCTGGGGATCGGCGTCGTCGCCGCCTGGGCCATCAGCTCGTCGACGAAGCGGCGCGGCTCCGGGCCGAGCGGGCACCCCGAGACCAGGGCCACGCAGTTGGCCGCGAAGGCGTCGAAGCTGGCCTCGAGCGAGGTGGCCTGCTGCTCGGCCTCGGCGCGCGGGTCGTCGTCCGGGTCGACCGCGGCGTCGAGCACCAGCGCCCGCACGCGGTCGGGGAACAGCTCGGCGTAGGTGGACCCGAGCGTGGTGCCGTACGAGTAGCCGAGGTAGGTCAGCTGTTCGTCACCCAGCGACTGGCGCAGCAGGTCCATGTCACGGGCGGTGTCGACGGTGTTGAAGGTGCCCAGCGAGTCGGGGTACTCCTCGGCGCAGAGGTCGGCCGCCTCCTGTTGCAGCGCGAACACCGCGTCCACCTGCTCGGGCGTGGTGGGCCGCGGCTCGGCGGCGGTCGCCCGGTCCTTGAACTCGGTCGGGAGGCACTCGACCGGCGTCGACAGCCCGACCCCGCGCGGGTCGAAGCCGACGACGTCGAAGCGGCGCAGCACGTCCTCGGGCAGCCTGAGCGCCTGGCCGATCGCGGCGTCGGCGCCGGAGGCCCCGGGCCCGCCGGGGTTGATGACCAGCGACCCGATGCGGTCGGTCTGCTGGGCCCAGCGGGCGCGGACGAGGAAGAGCGGCAGCGTCTCGCCCTGCGGCTCGTCGTAGCTGATCGGCACCTCGGTGCGGCCGCACTCGAAGGCGAGGTCGCGCTCGCTGCCCGGGGTGCCGGCCACCAGCTCGGTGATCTGCGCGTCGCAGTCGGTCCAGGCGATCTCCGCGGCCACCGGCTCGGCCGGCGCCCCGGACGCCGGGGCCGACGCCTCCGCTGCGCCGCCGTCGGCGGAGGAGGTGCAGCCGGAGACCGCCAGGAGCAGGCCGGAGGCAGCGGCGACCAGGCCGCGGGACAGGCGCATGGGTCACGAGGGTATGAGCCCCGCCCGGTCGGTGCAGGCACCGGCCCCGACCGGGTCGCGGCGGCCCCCTCCAGGGTCCCGCAGCGAGCCTGCCAGTGGCGGGACCCTGCAGGGGGCCTCCTTCAGCCGGCGAAGACCTCCGCCAGGTCGTAGCGCACCGGCACCTCCAGCTGGTCGTAGGTGCAGCTGCGCGCCTCCCGGTCGGGGCGCCAGCGCAGGAACTGCCCGGTGTGCCGCAGCCGGCGTCCCTCCAGCTGGTCGTACTTGACCTCCACCACGAGCTCCGGGCGCAGCGGCACCCAGGAGAGGTCCTTGCCGGCGTTCCAGCGGCTCTGTGCGCCGGGCATCCGGTGCTCCTCGCCGTTCGCGCCGTTGACCACCTCCGCGTTGGCCCAGTCCTGCCACGGGTGCCCGTCGAGCGCCTCGGCCCGGTAGGGCGCCAGCTCCTCGACCAGCTCGGCCCGCCGGGCCATCGGGAAGGAGGCCGCGACGCCGATGTGCTGCAGGTCGCCGGAGTCGTCGTAGAGACCCAGCAGCAGCGACCCCACGATCGGTCCGCTCTTGTGCCAGCGGAAACCGGCGACCACGCAGTCCGCCGTCCGCACGTGCTTGACCTTGGTCATCAGCCGCTGGTCGGGGCCGTAGGGCAGGTCGGCGGGCTTGGCGACGACGCCGTCCAGCCCGGCGCCCTCGAACTCCTGGAACCAGCGCTGCGCGGTGTCCGGGTCCTGGGTGATCGCCGTGACGTGCACCGAGTCGGTGCCGGTCACGACCTCCTGCAGCCGGGCCCGCCGCTGCGCGAACGGGGTCTCCAGCAGCGACTCGTCGCCGATCGCCAGCAGGTCGAAGGCGACGAACGACGCGGGTGTCTGCTCGGCCAGCAGGTCGATCCGCGACTTGGCGGGGTGGATGCGCTGCAGCAGCGCCTCGAAGTGCAGCCGGTCGCCCTGGGGGACGACGATCTCGCCGTCGACCACGCAGCGCTCGGGCAGCGCCGCCTTGACCGCCTCGACCACCTCGGGGAAGTAGCGGGTCAGCGGGCGCTCGTTGCGGCTGCCCAGCTCCACCTCGTCGCCGTCCCGGAACACGATGCAGCGGAAGCCGTCCCACTTCGGCTCGTAGTACATGTCCTCGGCGGTGGGCACCTTGGTCACGGCCTTGGCCAGCATCGGCTTCACCGGCGGCAGCAGGGGCAGGTCCATGCCGGCCAGTCAAGCAGCCGGCGGCGGCGCCCGGACGCCCGCCGATCATGATCGCGATCCGCGCGCCGCGGTCGCCGTCCCCGCGCTGTGCATCGGGGACGGCGACCACCCCGCGAGGACGAGCGCGCTCCGGTACGCGTGGGCGCGGGGAGCGCGGCGCGACTAGACTAAGTCACATGACTACGTCGGTCGGGGTCCACGAGGCCAAGACCCACCTGTCGCGGCTGCTGGAGAAGGTCGCGGCCGGCGAGGAGGTCGAGATCACCAACCGCGGCAAGGTGGTGGCCAGGCTGGTGGGTCCCGTACGGCGGACGCCGAACTTCGGCTTCGACCGCGGCAACGTGTGGATCGCCGACGACTTCGACGACCTGCCGGAGGACGTGCAGCGGGCGTTCGAGGGCGAGGAGTGAGGGTCCTCCTCGACACGCACGTCCTCGTGTGGGCGGCGACCACACCCGAGCGGCTGGGCTCCGACCTGGCAGTGCTCGAGGCCGCCGATCGCCGGATCGTGTCCGCCGTCTGCGTGTGGGAGCTGGCGATCAAGCAGCGCCTCGGCAAGCTCTCCGTCGGGTCCGACGTCCGGACGTGGACGCGTCGCGTCACGACCGAGCTGGTCCTCGAGCACCTCCCGGTCACCGCCGAGCACGCCGCCGCGGTCGAGCACCTGCCCGACGTCCACCGCGACCCGTTCGACCGGCTCCTCGTCGCCCAGGCCGTCGCCGAAGGGGCCGTGCTGCTCACCGCGGACGACCGGCTCGCGGCGTACGGCGACGCCGTCCGGCTGGTCGGTTGACCGTGTCCCGATCGCGGAGGGACGACGCGGCGGCGTGGCCGCTGGCCGCGCTCATGGTGGGCAGCGGGGTCACCCACTTCACGCGGCCCGACCACTTCCGGGGGCTGGTCCCGCCGTGGCTGCCGGCCCGCTCGGCGGTGGTCGTGGCCAGCGGGCTGGCCGACATCGCGGTCGGCGTCCTCGTGGCGGTGCCGGCGACCCGTTGGGCCGGCGCGCGGGCGACCGCCGCGCTCATCACCGCCTATCTGCCGGCCCACCTCGAGCCGCTCCGCCACCGGCGCGCGGCGCAGCGGGCCTTCGACCGGCCGGCCGGCGTCGCGGCTCGGGTCCTCGTCAACCTGGGCTACGTCGCCTGGGCGGCAACGGTGGCCCGGGGCGCTACCGGTCGACGGCGTACCGGGTGAACAGCACGCCGTCCTCCTCCAGCACCTGGAGCAGCCTGGGGCGGATCACGCCCGCCAGCCGGCCGGACAGCAGCCGGTCCGGACCGCCGACCAGCGCCGGTGCGACCGACAGGTCCAGCTCGTCGACCGCCCCCGCCTCCAGCGCCGCGGACAGCAGGACCGGCCCGCCCTCGCAGACCAGCTGTTCCAGCCCCCGCTCGGCCAGCGCGTCCAGCGCCGCGGGCAGGTCCACGTCGTCGTCCCCGCACACCAGCACCGTGACGCCGGCGTCGGCCAGCGCCGCCCGCCGGTCCGGATCGGCCGCCGCGCACGTCACCAGCACCGTCGGCGGGACCGCCAGCCGGTCCCCGGGCGCGAGCGAGGCCCGCCGCGAGACGACGACGACCGGCGCGGACACCGGCCTGCCCAGCTCCGACCGCAGCCGCCCCACCGCGGAGTCGGCGGCCACCGGGCGGTAGCCCTCCGCGGCGGCCGTCCCGTGCCCGACCAGCACCGCGTCGGCCAGCGCCCGCAGGGTGCGGAACACCCGTTTGTCGCCGGGCGAGCCGAGGCCGCCGCTGCGACCCTCGACGGTCACCGAGCCGTCGAGGGAGACGACGAAGTCGACCCGCAGCGAGCGGCCGGCCGGCAGCCGGTAGGCCTCGACCAATGCGGCGTCGTCGAGGACCTCCGTCTCCGCTCCACCCGCCCCGGGCAGCAGTCGCCGCACGTCAGGCGGTGCCCTCTGGCCGGTCTCCGCGCCCCGGTCCGCTCCTCGCTCGCTGGCGCTCGCTGCGGTGCTCCCGGGGCTGTCGCCCGGCGGTGGTCAGCACGGCCGCGCTCTCGCCCGGCAGCGTCACCGTCGTCCCGTCCAGGCGCGGCTCCTCGCCGGTCGCGAAGAGCACGCCGGTGGCCGGCCGGTCGAGGTCGACCTCCCGCGGTTCGCCGGCCAGGTTGGCGACCACCCGCAGTGCGCCGCGGTGCACGACCAGCCAGCGGTCCTCGTCGTCCCAGCTCACCTCGACCCGCGACAGGTCGGGGTCGACGAGGTCCGGCTCGGTGTGCCGCAGGGCCAGCAGCGAGCGGTGGGCGGCGAGCAGCGTGCGGTGCGGCTCGCGCTCGGGCTCGCTCCAGTCCAGCTTCGAGCGGGTGAAGGTCTCCGGGTCCTGCGGGTCGGGCACCTCATCGGCGTCCCACCCGTGCTCGGCGAACTCGCCCTTGCGGCCCTCGGCCGTCGCCCGGCCGATCTCCGGGTCGGTGTGGCTGGTGAAGAACTGCCACGGCGTCGCGGCGCCCCACTCCTCGCCCATGAAGAGCATCGGGGTGAACGGGCTGGTGAGCACCAGGGTCGCCCCGACGGCGAGCAGGCCGGGGGACAGGGACGCCGAGATCCGGTCGCCGACCGCCCGGTTGCCGATCTGGTCGTGGTCCTGCAGGTAGCCGAGGAACGTCCACCCGGGCAGCAGGGCGGTGTCGACCGGCCGGCCGTGGTGCCGACGGCGGAAGCTGGAGTACGCGCCGTCGTGGAAGAACGCGCCGGTCAGCGTCTTCGCCAGCCCGGAGAGGCCCGCCGCCGCGAAGTCGCCGTAGTAGCCCTGGCCCTCACCGGTGAGCACCGCGTGCAGCGCGTGGTGGAAGTCGTCGCTCCACTGGGCGTGGATGCCCGTGCCGCCCGCCACCCGCGGGGTGACCATCCGCGGGTCGTTGAGGTCGCTCTCGGCGATCAGCGTCAGCGGCCGGCCGAGCGCCACCGAGAGCCGGTCGACCTCCTGCGCCATCTCCTCGAGGACGTGGGTGGCCCGCTCGTCGACCAGCGCGTGGACCGCGTCGAGCCGCAGCCCGTCGACGTGCATGTCGCGCAGCCACATCAGCGCGTTGTCGAGGATGTAGCGGCGCACGTCGTCGGAGTCCGGGCCGGAGAGGTTCACCGAGCTGCCCCAGGTGTTGGCGCCGCCCTCGCTGAAGACCGGCATGAACAGCGGCAGGTAGTTCCCCGACGGGCCCAGGTGGTTGTAGACGACGTCCTGGATCACGCCCAGGCCGCGCTGGTGACAGGCGTCGACGAAGCGCTGGTAGGCCGCGGGGCCGCCGTAGCTCTCCTGCACCGTGTACCAGAGGACGCCGTCGTAGCCCCAGTTGTGCGTGCCGTCGAAGCCGTTGACCGGCAGCAGCTCGACGAAGTCGACGCCGAGGCCGACCAGGTGGTCGAGCTTGCCGACGGCGGCGTCCAGCGTGCCCTCGGCGGTGAACGTGCCGACGTGCATCTCGTAGACCACGCCGCCGGCCAGGGGCCGTCCGGTCCAGGCGCGGTCGCCCCATGCGTGGGACGCCGGGTCGTATCGGCGGGAGAGGCCGTGCACCCCCTCGGGCTGGCGGCGCGAGCGCGGGTCCGGCCGGGGTGTGTCGTCGTCCCCGAGCAGGAAGCCGTAGTCGGCCTCGGGGCCGGCCTCGACCTCGGCGCGCCACCAGCCGCCGTCGTCCCGGCGCATCTCGTGCACCGACCCGTCGACCTGCAGCCGGACCCGCTCCGGGACCGGCGCCCAGACGGCGAACTCGACGGCAGCGGACATGCAGGGGCCTCCAGGGGAGATCGGGGTCGTTCGGCGACGTTCCGGGGGGTTGTGCCCGCCCGGAGCGCCGCCAACCACGTGAGCCCGGCCTCCGGTCGTGACGGTGGCCATCGACGACGTCCTGCGGCTGGCCGGTCCGGCTGCTCGACGGCGGCGGCCGTCGGGAGCGCCGCCCCGGGTGGTGTGCGGCCACGGCGCGTTCTCGGACGCGGGTTCAACCCGCCACGACCGCACATCGCCGCGCCCCCGAGACGGGGTCGAGAGGCCGGAGCCCGGCGGCCGGGGAGCTGGATCCCCGTTCGTGACCCGCGCTCGAGCACATCGCTCCGTGTGCAGTCCCCGATGGCGAGCGTCACAACGAAGCGGTGGTCGACCACACGCACGCGCCGGTTCGGCCCGTCAGGTCGGCCGAGGGGCGAAGCGGGGGTCGAGGGGGTCCAGGCCCTCGTCGGCGCCGTCCTTGACCCAGAACTGGTGCATCATCATGTGGTCCTCGTGGCTGCTGTTGTGGCAGTGGATCGTGTAGCGGCCGGTGTGCGGCCCGAACCGCACGGCGATGCGGATCAGCTCGCCCTCGCCGAGGTAGACCACGTCCTTGGGTCCGTCCTCGTACCCGCTCGGGGGCCGGCCGTTGCGGTCGAGCACCCGGAAGTCGACCAGGTGCAGGTGGATCGGGTGGAACCAGCGCCGGGACGAGTTCTCCAGTTCCCACACCTCGACGGTGTTGCGCTGGGGCTCGGCGATCGCCTGCCGGAAGCCCGAGTTCTCCACGTCCGCCCAGGTCGAACCGTTGATCGTCCACACCCCGCCCCGGCGGTCGAACCGCAGGCGGCGGGTGGTGACCGCGTCGGCCGGGTCGAGCGCGAGCACCCCGGCCGGGTCGACGTCGGGCCACTCGTCCTCGAGCAGGGCGGTGTCCGGGCCAGCCGGGTCGGTGCCGACCCGGAAGGCGATCACCTGGCCGGTGTGTTCGTGGTCGGTCGTGTTCGGCACACCGAGGTTGCGCAGCTCGACCTGCCGGCCGGCGGCGGGTGCGAAGTCGACCAGGACGTCGTAGCGCTCGGACATGCCCAGCTTGAGCCGATCGACGTCGACCGGGCGACGAGTCAGACCGCCGTCGGTGGCGACCACCTTCATCGGCAGGCCGCCGGTCAGCTGGAGGAGGTAGCCGCGGGCGACCGAGGCGTTGAGCAGACGGAACCGGTAGGTACGCGGCCGGACGGGCACCTCCGGCCAGGGCACCCCGTTGACCAGGATGACGTCGCCCATGGCCCCCGAGGTGCTGTGCTGGTCCATGAGCAGCTGGCCGTCGGCGCGAGAGGCCGCGTCGCTGATCACCAGGGGCACGTCGAACTCGTCGTCCACAGGGAGACCCAAGGTCGGTTCCCCTGCCAGGGGCAGCACGTGGTACTGGGCGGCCAGCCCGGTGTAGATGTTCGGGGCGGTGTGGTGTGCAGCGTGGTCGTGGTACCAGAGGGTCCGCGCGTCCTCCTGGTTGTCGTACTCGTAGTCCTTGAAGAAGCCCGGCCGGCTCGTGTCGTTGGCATAGCCGTCGAACGGGGGCAGCGATGGCGACCCGTGCAGGTGCGTGGAGGTGGCGAACTCGTACCCGAAGAGCGGGTGGTGGGCGGGCAGCCGGTTGACCTGACGGACGGTGACCGGCTGGTTGCGCTTGACCTTGATCGTCGGTCCGGGATACGAGCCGTTGTAGACCCACATCGTCGTCTCCGGTGCCGGCGGCGGCAGCAGCCTCACCGACGCAGGGCCCTGCACGACCTGCACCACCGGGCGGCTGCCGGGAGCGTCGGGCAGCCGCAGCACCGGCGGCTGCACGAACCTGTCGTAGGGCGTGTAGGGCCGCGGCAGGTGGTCCGCGGTCAGTTCCGATGCCCGAGCAGGGCTCGCCGAGCCGGCGGCGGGAAGGGCCAGGGTCGCCGCACCCCACACCGTCCCCTTGAGCACGTCACGGCGCGTGAGAGGGCGGTGCTCCATGAGCGGGTCCCTGGTCTGTGTCGTGCCGGCCCCCGGCCCCGGCCCGGCGCCGGCAACCCCCCCCCAACCCCAAAACAAGCCACCCCCCCCCCCGCCCCCCGCGGCGCCCGCCCCCCCCCCCCCCCCCCCCCCCCCCCCCCCCCCCCCCCCCCCCCCCCCCCCCCCCCCCCCCCACTACTCCCAGTGATCGCCAATCGATGACCCGGCCCGGGGCGGCTGGCGTCGGAGCCGCCTCGGTGGGGCCGACGCCAGCCTCCTCGACCTGGGGTCCCTGCTCGACACCGGGACCGGCGGGGAGTGTCTGCTCGACGGGGAGCCGACCGACGGGCTGCGTGCCGTCACGGGACCCGGCGGCGCGGCGAGGTGTCCGGCTCCGCCTTCGAGCAAGGAGTCCGTCCAGTGGCCAGCCGGTGGACGCCGGAGGCTCAGAACCCGTCGCCGGGTCCTGGGCCTCTGGCGTTCGACGTGCCTGGCTCCCGGCGGCCGGGGGAGCGCGTCCCCCGGCCGCCGGCAGAACTCACGGCAGCTGCAGCACCTCGCCGACCGCGATCCGGTTCGGGTCGCTCAGCTGGTCGTCGTTGGCGGCGTACAGCGCCTGCCAGCCACCCGCCACGCCCTGCTCCGAGGCGATGCGGCCCAGCGTGTCACCGGCCTGCACCGTGTAGGTCGCCCCGCCGGCAGCCGCCGGTGCG
Organism: Geodermatophilus sp. SYSU D01176; assembly: GCF_054050015.1. Taxonomy (NCBI): domain Bacteria; kingdom Bacillati; phylum Actinomycetota; class Actinomycetes; order Geodermatophilales; family Geodermatophilaceae; genus Geodermatophilus; species Geodermatophilus sp. SYSU D01176. The sequence goes on from NZ_JBJGYN010000008.1 coordinate 13,456, forward strand.
GGGGCGGCCGCCAGGGCCGGCGCGGCCGGAGCCGCGCCCGCCTCGGGGGCTGAGGGGTCGAGGGCCTTGCCGCAGGTCGGCCAGGCGCCCGGGCCCTGCCCGTCGAGCGTGCGCTCGGCGACGGCGATCTGCTGGTCCTTGGTGGCCAGGTCGGCACGCGGGGCGTACTCCGTGCCGCCGTACGCGGCCCAGGTGCTCTGGCTGAACTGCAGGCCGCCGTAGTAGCCGTTGCCGGTGTTGATGGCCCAGTTGCCACTGGACTCGCACTGCGCGACGGCGTCCCAGTCGTTCGGGGCGGCCGCCGAGGCCGGTGCGGCGAGGACGCCGAGGGACACGGCGGCGGCGCCGCCGAGCACCACGGCGCCACGGCGCAGGGCGCGTGCGGGCATGCGGGAAGACGAGGACGAACGCATGGGGGAGCTCCCGATCCGCCGCCTGCGAGGTGAGCTGTCGGGTTCGGAGCGATCGGTGCCCCGGCCGTGCGCACACGGCTTCACCCCGAGGTGCCCGGCCGGACCGGCCGCGCACCGAGATGGGTCCCCCACCCCCGTCCTGGCTGTGCAGGAGGTACGGCAGCCGACGGACGGGGTTCGGCGGATCGGCTCCGGCACCCGGTCCCTGATGGGGGATGCCGGGACAACGTAACGGTCAGGTCACGGACCTTCACCCGGTGCCCCAGGAGCATCGCGGGTGACCCGGCCGGTCGTCGGGACCGCTGTCGGACGGATCGCCTGGTCACGTCCCCGCCAGCACGCGCGCACCCGCGGGGACGTGAACTGCATCTCAGTCGGCCCCGTCCCAGTCCCACCGTGAGCCTGCGAAGGGTGGGGCGAGGCCCCGTCCAGGGCACCCCCTGAGCTTGCGAAGGGTGGCTAGGACGGGGTCCTTCTACCTCTTTCGGTCGCGGACCAGCAGGGCGACCGGCAGCCGCTCGAGCAGTGCGGCCACCGGGAGGCCGCCGGCGTCGGAGACGAAGCGTCCGCCGGTGAGCAGGTCCCGCCAGGCGCCGGTCGGCAGCTGCAGCGCGGTGTCGCCCCAGCCGGCGATCGACAGCCCCACCGGCAGCCGGGTCGCCACGGACACCACGCCACCCCGGTCGAAGGCGACCAGATGGTCCGCGGCGAGCCCGGTCGCCGTCACCGGTGCGTACCCGCCGAACCACTCCGGGTGCTCCCGCCGGGCGCGCAGCACGCGGGAGACGACGAGCAGCTTGGCCGCGCCCGCGTCGTCCACCGGCGGCACCCAGCCCTCGTCCAGCCGCGCCAGCAGTCGGCGGCGCTGCTCGTAGTCGACCGGACGGCGGTTGTCGGGGTCGACCAGGGAGAGGTCCCACAGCTCGGTGCCCTGGTACACGTCAGGGACCCCGGGCATCGTCAGCTGCAGCAGCTTCTGCGCCAGCGAGTTGGACCGGCCGAACGGCGCGATGCGGGCGACGAACCGCTCGATCTCGGCGTTCGTCCGCTCGTCGTCGTAGGCGGCGTCGACCATCTCGTGCAGCGCCGACTCGAACTCCTCGTCGACGTCGGTCCACGTCGTCGAGGTCCCCGCCTCGCGCGCCGCCTTCTCCGCGTAGGCGTGCGCCCGCTCCCGCGACAGCGGCCACGCGCCGACCAGGTTCTGCCACACCAGGTGCGCGAGCGGACGGTCGGGCATCGGGTGGCGCGTCACCAGCCCGCGGACCAGGTCGGCCCACTCCGCGCCGAGCTCGGCCAGCACGGCCAGCCGGGCGCGGGTGTCCTCGCTGCGCTTGGTGTCGTGGGTCGACAGCGTGGTCATCGACGCGGGCCTGCGTTCGGCGCGCCGCTGCTGCGCCTCGTGGAACTCCTGCACCGTGCTGCCGAACCGGGCCGGGTCGCCGCCCACCTCGTTGAGCACCACGAAGCGCGCCCACCGGTAGTAGGCGCTGTCCTCCACGCCCTTGGCCATGACCGGGCCGCTGGTCTGCTCGAACCGGGTCGCCGCCTCGGTCCCGGCCTGGGACAGCACCGGGTGCAGGGCGTCCAGTGCCGCGCTGAGGTCGGGACGGCGTTCCCGCACGTCGGCCACGGTGGCGTCCAGGTGCTCGCGGCCGTCGGGCAGGTAGGTGCGGTAGACCGGGAAGCTCGCCAGCAGCTCGGCCAGCGCCTCAGTCTGCTGCGCGCGGTCGATGCCGGACAGCTCGCCGATCACCCGCACCAGCCGGGCCACCTCCGAGCCGAGGATCCCGTCGGTCACCTCGCGCTTGCAGCCGTGCACCAGCTGCGCGTAGTCGACCGGGGCTCCGGAGAGCTCGGTGTCCAGCGCGCTCAGCACCGCCTCGCCCGCCGGGTCGACCAGCACGTCGTCGACCTCGGCGAGCGCGTCGTAGCCCGTCGTCCCGGCGGCCGCCCAGCTCTCCGGCAGGTCCTCGCCCGGCTCGAGGATCTTCTCCACCACGGTCCACCGGCCGCCGGTGGCCTCGGCCAGCCGGTCGAGGTAGCCCTTGGGGTCGGCCAGGCCGTCGGGGTGGTCGATGCGCAGCCCGTCGACCGCGCCGGCCCCGACCAGTCGCAGCACCAGCTCGTGGGTCGCGCGGAAGACCTCGGGGTCCTCCGCGCGCAGCCCGGCGAGGGTGTTGATCGCGAAGAACCGGCGGTAGTTGAGGTCGCGGTCGGCCCGCCGCCAGTCGACCAGCTCGTAGTGCTGCCGGTCGTGCACCTCCTGCGGGGTGCCCTCGCCGGTGCCCGGGGCGAGGGGGAAGCGGTTGTCGTAGTACCGCAGCTCGCCGTCAACCACCTCCAGCTTGTCGACGTCGTCCGCCGACCCCAGCACCGGGATGCGCACCCGGCCGCCGCCGAAGTCCCAGTCGATGTCGAACGCGGCCGCGTGGGCGCTCCCCCGGCCGTGCTGCAGCACGTCCCACCACCACGGGGCCTCCGCCGCGTCGGCGACGCCCATGTGGTTGGGCACCAGGTCGAGCACCAGGCCCAGCCCGTGCTCGTGCAGCGCCGCGACCAGCCGGTCGAAGCCGGCCTGCCCGCCGCGCGACTCGTCGATGTGCGCGTGGTCGACGGTGTCGTAGCCGTGCGTGCTGCCCGACGCCGACCGCAGCAGCGGCGAGGCGTAGGCGTGGCTCACCCCGAGGTCGGCCAGGTAGCCGGCCAGGGACGCGGCGTCGTCCAGGGTGAAGTCGGCGGTGACCTGCAGCCGGTAGGTCCCGGTGGGGACGTCCCGACGGCGGGCTCCGTCGTCGAGCGGCTCGCCCTGCGACCCGGCCGCCGGCCCCGTGGCGGCGCTCACGAGCGGCGGGGCGCGCTCAGCACGACCATGGACCGGTCGGCCAGCGTCAGCGTCTCGCCGGGCTTGAGCTCGCGCGGCTCCACCTCGTCCATCTGCGCGGTGTCGAGGACGACGGTCCACGCGCCGGCGTACTCCTCCGACGGCAGGCAGAAGTCCATCGGCTCGTGCGAGGCGTTGAACGCCAGGTAGAAGTGGTCGTCGACGACGTCCTCACCGCGCTCGTCGGTGGACCGGATGCCGTGCCCGTTGAGGTACATGGCCAGCGACTTGGCGAAGCCGGCGTCCCAGTCGTCCTCGGTCATGAGGTCACCGGAGGGGGTCAGCCAGGCGACGTCCTGCACCGGGTCGTCCTGGCCCCGGCGCACCGGGCGGCCGTGGAAGAAGCGGCGACGGCGGAACGTCGGGTGGTCGTGGCGCAGCCGGGTCACCAGCTTGGTGAACTCCAGCAGCCCCTCGTCCACCTCGTCCCAGTGGATCCAGGTCAGGGGCGAGTCCTGGCAGTAGCCGTTGTTGTTGCCCTGCTGGGTGCGGCCCAGCTCGTCGCCGTGCAGCAGCATCGGCACGCCCTGGCTGAGCATCAGCGTGGCCAGGAAGTTGCGCCGCTGCCGGGCGCGCAGGGTGAGGACCTTCTTGTCGACGGTCGGCCCCTCCACCCCGCAGTTCCAGCTGCGGTTGTGGCTCTCACCGTCGTTGTTGCCCTCGCCGTTGGCCTCGTTGTGCTTCTCGTTGTAGGAGACCAGGTCGCTCAGGGTGAAGCCGTCGTGCGCGGTGACGAAGTTGATGCTGGCCACCGGGCGCCGGCCGGAGTGCTGGTAGAGGTCGGCCGAGCCGGTGAGCCGGCTGGCGAACTCGCCGATGGTGGAGGGCTCGCCGCGCCAGAAGTCGCGCACGGTGTCGCGGTACTTGCCGTTCCACTCGGTCCACAGGGCGGGAAAGTTGCCGACCTGGTAGCCGCCCTCGCCGACGTCCCACGGCTCGGCGATCAGCTTGACCTGGCTGACGACCGGGTCCTGGTGCACCAGGTCGAAGAAGGCCGACAGCCGGTCCACGGCGTGCAGCTCGCGGGCCAGCGTCGAGGCCAGGTCGAAGCGGAAGCCGTCGACGTGCATCTCGGTGACCCAGTACCGCAGCGAGTCCATGATCAGCTGCAGCGCCTGCGGGGTGCGGGCGTTGAGCGAGTTCCCGGTGCCCGTGTAGTCCATGTAGTACTGCGGGTCGTCCTCGACCAGCCGGTAGTACGCCCGGTTGTCGATGCCCTTGAACGACAGCGTGGGGCCGAGGTGGTTGCCCTCGGCGGTGTGGTTGTAGACCACGTCGAGGATGACCTCGATGCCCGCCTCGTGCAGGGTGCGGACCATCCCCTTGAACTCCTGCACGTGCATGCCGTTGTCGGTGTTGCTCGCGTACTCGCTGTGCGGCGCGAAGAACCCGATGGTGTTGTAGCCCCAGTAGTTGCGCAGGCCCTTCTGCTGCAGGGTGTCGTCCTGCACGAACTGGTGCACCGGCATGAGCTCGATGGCGGTGACGCCGAGGTCCTGCAGGTAGCTGATCACCGCCGGGTGGGCGATGCCGGCGTAGGTGCCGCGCAGCTCCTCCGGGACGTCGGGGTGGGTCATCGTCAGGCCCTTGACGTGGGCCTCGTAGATGACGGTCTTGTGGTAGGGCGTCTTCGGCGGGCGGTCGACGCCCCAGTCGAAGTACGGGTTGACGACGACGGACTTCGGCATGTGCGCGGCCGAGTCCTCGTCGTTGCGCTCGCCGCTGGTGAAGTCGTAGCCGAAGACCGACGGGTGCCAGTCGATCTGGCCGTCGATCGCCTTCGCGTACGGGTCGAGCAGCAGCTTGTTCGGGTTGCAGCGCTGGCCCTGCGACGGGTCGTAGGGGCCGTGCACCCGGTAGCCGTAGCGCTGGCCGGGCTGGATCCCGGGGATGAAGGCGTGCCAGACGTAGCCGTCCATCTCGGGGAGCCGGATGCGGGTCTCGGTGCCGTCGTCGTCGAACAGGCACAGCTCGACCCTCTCGGCGACCTCACTGAAGATCGCGAAGTTCGTGCCGGTGCCGTCGAAGGTCGCGCCGAGGGGGTAGGCGGTACCAGGCCACACCTGGTTCATGAACGGGGTCCTCCTGTGCTGGCGCCCCCGGGACGCCGGGGGCCGGTGGCCTCTCCGCCGCGGGGCGTCGGGGGAGGGGTCGGTGCGCGTGGTCTTCCGGACCCTCGTGCCCGACGGGGCCGCCGTCCAACCCTCTTCCAGGTCACGGCTGGGAGACGTCGCTCACGGCACGGGGCCGCGGACGACGACGCCCCCCGCGGAGGTCTCCGTGGGGGGCGTCGTGCGCAGGTCCGGCCGGGGCAGCGACGCCGGGTCCGACCTCGTCCGGGGTGCACGACCCCGGGTGGCACTGGTCCTCGGCGGTGACCGCTCCTGCGACCGGGGACGCTAGGCGGCGACCCCACCACGTGCAAGCACCGGCCGCCAGCCCCGCTGTCCCGCCCGTCCCTCCCGTGCGCGGGCGGCTCAGGGACGCCGTCCTGTCACTGGCGGGTCGTACCGTCGGACCCGTGCGCACGCCCACCGACCTCCGGCCCACCCGCGGTCGTTTCCGCGTCGTCAGCGAGTTCGAGCCCTCGGGCGACCAGCCGGCCGCGATCGCAGCGCTGGCCGAGCGGGTCACCTCGGGCGCGACCGACACCGTGCTGCTCGGCGCGACCGGCACCGGCAAGTCGGCGACGACGGCCTGGCTGATCGAGCAGGTCCAGCGGCCGACGTTGGTGATGGCCCCCAACAAGACGCTGGCCGCGCAGCTGGCCAACGAGTTCCGGGAGCTGCTGCCCGACGCCGCGGTCGAGTACTTCGTGTCGTACTACGACTACTACCAGCCCGAGGCCTACGTCCCGCAGACCGACACCTACATCGAGAAGGACTCCTCGATCAACGAGGAGGTCGAGCGGCTGCGGCACTCCGCCACCAACAGCCTGCTCACCCGGCGCGACGTCGTCGTCGTCTCCACCGTCTCCTGCATCTACGGCCTGGGGACGCCGGAGGAGTACGTCGACCGGGCCCTGAAGATCAAGGTGGGGGAGGAGCGCGACCGCGACGAGCTGCTGCGCACCCTGGTCACCGAGCAGTACACCCGCAACGACCTGTCGTTCACCCGCGGCACCTTCCGGGTCCGCGGCGACACGATCGAGGTCTTCCCGGTGTACGAGGAGCTCGCCTGCCGGATCGAGATGTTCGGCGACGAGGTCGAGCGGCTGTACTACCTGCACCCGCTCACCGGCGAGGTCGTCCGCGAGGTCGATGAGCTGTTCGTCTTCCCGGCCACCCACTACGTCGCCGGCCCGGACCGGATGGAGCGGGCGATCGCCTCCATCGAGGCCGAGCTCGAGCAGCGGCTGGCCGAGCTGGAGCGGCAGGGCAAGCTGCTGGAGGCCCAGCGGCTGCGCATGCGCACCACGTACGACATCGAGATGATGCGGCAGGTCGGCTTCTGCTCCGGCATCGAGAACTACTCGCGGCACATCGACGGCCGCGCCCCCGGGAGCGCCGGCGCCTGCCTCATCGACTACTTCCCCGACGACTTCCTGCTGGTCATCGACGAGTCGCACGTGACCGTGCCGCAGATCGGCGGCATGTACGAGGGCGACATGAGCCGCAAGCGCACGCTCGTCGAGCACGGCTTCCGGTTGCCGTCGGCCATGGACAACCGCCCGCTGAAGTGGGAGGAGTTCACCGACCGGATCGGGCAGACCGTGTACCTGTCGGCGACCCCGGGCCCCTACGAGCTGGGCCGCGTCCAGGGGGACGTCGTCGAGCAGGTCATCCGCCCGACCGGCCTGGTCGACCCCGAGGTCGTGGTCAAGCCGACCAAGGGGCAGATCGACGACCTGGTGCACGAGATCCGGCTGCGCACCGAGCAGGACGAGCGGGTCCTGGTCACCACGCTGACCAAGAAGATGGCGGAGGACCTCACCGACTACCTGCTCGAGCTGGGCATCAAGGTCCGGTACCTGCACTCCGAGGTCGACACGCTGCGCCGGGTCGAGCTGCTGCGGGAGCTGCGGCAGGGCGAGTACGACGTCCTGGTCGGCATCAACCTGCTGCGCGAGGGCCTCGACCTGCCCGAGGTGTCCCTGGTGGCCATCCTCGACGCCGACAAGGAGGGGTTCCTGCGCTCGGGCACCTCGCTGATCCAGACGATCGGCCGCGCGGCGCGCAACGTCTCCGGCCAGGTCCACATGTACGCCGACACCATCACGCCGTCGATGGCGCTGGCGATCGAGGAGACCAACCGGCGTCGCGAGAAGCAGATCGCCTACAACCGCGAGCACGGCATCGACCCGCAGCCGCTGCGCAAGAAGATCGTCGACATCCTCGACGGCATCTACCGCGCGGCGGAGGACGCCGAGAGCGTCGAGCTGGTCGGCGGCTCGGGCCGGCAGCAGTCCCGCGGCAAGGCGCCGGTGCCGGGGCTGTCGTCGAAGAAGGCGGGCAAGGCCGGCGGGATCGACGTCCAGGGGCTGCCGCGCGCCGAGCTGGCCGACCTCATCACCCAGATGAACGAGCAGATGCTGGCCGCCGCCCGCGAGCTGCAGTTCGAGGTGGCCGCCCGGCTGCGCGACGAGCTCACCGAGCTGAAGAAGGAACTGCGGCAGCTCGACGCCGCGCACGCCTGAAAGAGGGCCCGCCCCCGTGCAGGGTCCCAGCGCGAGCCTGCGAGCGGTGGGGGGCAAGGGGGTCCTTGCGCCACCCCTGGCAGGCTCGGGATGAGCCTCCGGACGGGGCCGGCGGGAGCCTGCAGGATGACCAGCCGGTGTCACCTGTGGCCGCGACGCCGAGGACACCGCGGGGCGTGAGCTCCACCCAGGCGCGATGGCGCAGTGTTCCATCGGCGGTCACGGATGGGATGCCGTCGACCGGGCCGGGCCGGTGCCCGACGACGAGGCCCGCGAGCTCATCGAGGCCCCGCGCTCGGCAGCGGTGTGCGGCTGTGGCGGGTCCTGAGCGGCCCGGCAGCCGCCACAGCCGCACAGTGCGCGCCCACCGCCGGACGCCCTGCCGCGGATCCCGCCCGGCATCACACCACCAGGTCGGGCCGAGCGACGCGCGAGCCGCCGCCGGGACCGTGTGGCACGTGTCACGCCCAGGTGAATTTGTCCGCATCCGGGGAACAGGACGCATCCCGGTGGGGTCTACTAGAGGAGTAACCGCTCGACGGCGACCCCGGCTGGGGGTCGGCGTCCGCGGTCACGCGTGGAGGGGAGTATCCCCGCGCGGCGGTGTCGTCAGTACGGGGTCCCCGATGTGCCCCCGGCGCCGCCGGTTCCCTCGGTGCGAGGGGGCGGGAGAGACCTCAGGTCCGACGCCGCGGCGCCGTGCGCGCCGCCGAGTCACCGGAGGTCTCTGCTGTGGACGTGCCCCTCTGGGTGTGGGCGCTGACGATCGGGGCGATCGTCGGCATGTTGGTGTTCGACTTCGTCGGCCACGTGCGCACGCCGCACGCGCCCACGCTGCGCGAGTCGGCCATCTGGTCGGCGGTCTACGTCGGCATCGCCGTGCTGTTCGGCCTGCTGGTGCTGTGGTTCTCCGGCGGCCAGTACGCCGGTGAGTACTTCGCCGGGTACATCACCGAGAAGAGCCTCTCGGTGGACAACCTCTTCGTCTTCGTGCTCATCATGGCCAGTTTCGCGGTGCCGCGTGAGCTGCAGCAGAAGGTGCTGCTGTTCGGCATCGCGTTCGCGCTGGTGCTGAGGACGGCGTTCATCTTCGTCGGCGCCGCGGCCATCGAGCAGTTCAGCTGGATCTTCTACGTCTTCGGCGGCTTCCTCATCTGGACCGCATGGGCGCAGGCGAAGAGCGGCGGCCACTCGCACGACGAGGAGTTCAGGGAGAACGTCGCGCTGCGGCTGGCCCGCAAGGTCTTCCCGACCACCGACGAGTACCACTCCGACAAGATGGTCACCACGATCCGGGGCAAGCGGCACATCACCCCGCTGGCCATCGCCCTGGTCGCCATCGCCAGTGCCGACATCCTCTTCGCGGTCGACTCGATCCCCGCGATCTTCGGGCTGACCCAGGAGACCTACCTGGTCTTCACCGCGAACGCCTTCGCGCTGCTGGGGCTGCGGCAGCTGTTCTTCCTCATCGACGGCCTGCTCGACCGGCTGGTCTACCTGGCCTACGGCCTGGCCGTGATCCTCGGCTTCATCGGCGTGAAGCTGCTCATCCACGCGCTGCACGAGAACGAGCTGCCGTTCATCAACGGCGGTGAGCACGTCACCGTGATCCCCGAGGTGCCCACGTGGCTGTCCCTGACGGTCATCCTGGTGACCCTGCTGGTCACGACGGTGGCGAGCCTGGCGAAGAACCGTCGCGACCGGGCCCGCGGCACCCAGTCGCCGACCGGCGCGGGCGACCAGGGCGCCGGCCGCGAGGGGCTCGTCGCCCTCGGCCCCGGCGACCACGACCCGCACGCCACGGCTCCGGACGAGGCGCCGCCCTCGCCGCACGACGCCCCGGTGACCGGCGCCGCCGAGCACGCGGCCAGCGGTTCGACCCGTTTCCGCGACTGATCCCTCCGCACCACCACCCCGGGCCCGTCCTCCTCGAGGGCGGGCCCGGTGCCGTCCGCGGCCGGACGGCGGCGGTGTCGCCGCGAACACTAAGAACACTTGGGACGTCACGTCGAAGGCCGACCGGAGGGCAGGTACGGTGGGCGCCGCGGTTCCAGAAGGCCGCAGCCACTGAGGGCTGCGCCACTCCGGGGCCGTTCGATGGAGGGGAGTATCCCCCCGCGGCAGTGTCGTCATCACGAGGTCCCATGGCCTCCGGTGCTGCCGATCGCCGGTCCTGGGATCGGTGGTGGGAGAGACCTCCGGTGCTGACACCTGACTGTCCCCGGAGGAAATGGCCGTATGGAACTCCCCTTCTGGTTCGAGATCGCGACGTTCGTGGGGCTGACGGTCCTGCTGCTCGCGGACCTCGCCATCGTCGCCCGCCGCCCGCACGAGCCCTCCGTGAAGGAGGCGAGCATCTGGGTGAGCTTCTACGTGGCGCTGGCCCTGCTGTTCGGGCTGCTCCTGCTGAGCTTCACCAACGGCACGTACGCGACGGAGTTCTACGCCGGCTGGCTCACCGAGTACTCGCTCTCGGTGGACAACCTGTTCGTCTTCGTGATCATCATGGCCCGCTTCCGGGTGCCCCGGCACCTGCAGCAGGAGGCCCTGATGGTCGGCATCATCATCGCGCTGGTCCTGCGTGGCGTCTTCATCCTGCTGGGCGCCGCGGTGATCGAGCGGTTCATCTGGGTCTTCTACATCTTCGGCGCCTTCCTCGTGTACACGGCGATCAACCTGGTCCGGCACCGCGGCGAGGACGAGGACTACGAGGAGAACGCCTTCATCCGGCGGATGCGTCGGGTCCTGCCCATGACGCAGGACTTCCAGGGCGCCAAGGTCCGCGTCACGGAGAACGGCAAGAAGCTCTGGACCCCGATGGTCATCGTCTTCCTCGCCCTGGGGACGACGGACCTGCTCTTCGCGCTGGACAGCATCCCGGCGATCTTCGGTCTCACCCGGGAGCCGTTCATCGTCTTCACCGCGAACGTCTTCGCCCTCATGGGGCTCCGCCAGCTGTACTTCCTGCTCGGCGGCCTGCTCAAGCGGCTGGTCTACCTGTCGCTGGGACTGGCGGTCATCCTCGCCTTCATCGGCGTCAAGCTCATCCTCGAGGCGCTGCACGAGAACAACCTGCCGTTCATCAACGGCGGCGAGCACGTGGAGGCCGTCCCGACCATCCCGATCTGGCTGTCGCTGTCGATCATCCTCGGCGTCCTGCTGGTCGCCACGGTCGCCAGCCTGGTGAAGACCCGGGGTCAGCTGCCGGAGGAGGAGTCGGGCCTGGGCGCCCCCTCCGTCGCGCCGGAGACCGCCGAGTCCGTCGCCACCGGCGGCCCGGCGGCCGCCGCCAAGGCCGAGGCCCGGCTCGCGGCGGAGGCCGAGGAGGAGGACACCCGCCGCCACTGAGCGGCGGGTCCGCCGACCGCGACGACCGTGCGTCCTGACGACCTCGCGCTGCTGCGCACCCCCGGCGTCCCCACGGTCTCCCCGGACGGTCGCATGGCCGTCGTCGCGGTCGGCCGGGCCGACCTCGCCGAGGGAACCGCACGCAGCACGCTGTGGGCGGTGCCCACCGACGGCTCGGCGCCGGCCCGCCCGCTGACCGCCGGGTGGTGCGACACCGACCCGGTGTTCTCCCCGGACGGCCGCTGGCTGGCCTACCGGGGTGCCGAGCCGGGCGGGGTGCCGCAGCTGCACCTGCTGCCCACGGCGGGCGGCGCGCCGCGGCGGCTGACCGACGCCCCGCTGGGCGCGGGCCGGCCGGTCTGGTCACCGGACTCGCGGCGGCTCGCGTACACCGCCCGCGTGCCCGAGGTCGACCGCTCCGGCGCCGACCGCGGGGCGCAGCCGCCCTGGCTGGTCACCACCCTGCGCTGGCAGGCCGACGGGGTGGGGGTCCTGGCCGACCGGCACAGCCACGTGTTCGTCCTCGACCTCCCGCCCGACGGGGAGGACGACGCAGCGGCCCGGCCGGAGCCCCGGCAGGTCACCGACGGCGCCGCCGAGGACACCGACGTCACCTGGAGCCCGGACGGGACCGAGCTGGCGTTCGTGTCCGCCCGGCACGCGCGCGCCCACCGCGACCTGGTCCGCGACGTGTACGCCGTCCCGGTGGCGGGCGGGACGCTGCGCCGGGTCACCGACGGCCGCGCCGACTGCTCGCTGCCCGCCTACGACCCCGCCGGCGGGTGGATCTGGTTGACCGCCCGCCCGGACCTGGGCCGCCACGGGCTCGACGTCGTCGGCCGCGGCGCCACGCTGTGCCGGGTGCCGGTCGCCGGGGGCGCGCCGCAGCCGGTGCTGGACCCCGCCACCACCGACCGGGGCGACGCGACGCCGGCGACCGTGCTGGCCGGGGGCGCCGCCCACCTCGGCGTGCAGCGGCGCGGCGCCGTGGAGCTGCTCCGCGTGCCGCTGGACGGCGGGCCGCCGGAGGCGCTGGTCGAGGGCCCGTTCACGGTGCACGGGCTGGCCGCGGCCGGCGGGGTCGTCGTCGCCACGGTCGGGCACGACCGCTCGGCCGGCGAGCTGATCGCCGTCACGCCGGGCCGCCGGCGGCTGCTCACCGGCTTCGGCCGCGGGCTGGCCGCCACCGGCCGGCTGCACCGGTCCGCCGAGCGCACCGCCCCGGCGCCGGACGGCGCCGAGGTGCACGGGTGGGTCACCCTGCCGGACGGGCCCGGGCCGCACCCCGTGCTGCTGTCGCTGCACGACGGGCCGCAGCGCCAGGACGGCTGCGCCCTGTCGGTGGACGTCCAGGCGCTGGTGTCCGCGGGCTACGCCGTCGTCCGGTGCGCGCCCCGGGGGTCCTCGGGGTACGGGCAGGCGCACGCCCGGGGGGTGCGCGGTGCGGGCGGCACGGTCGACGCCGACGATGTCACCGCCTTCCTCGACGCCGTCCTGGAGGACCCGGCCCTCGACCCCGAGCGGGTCGGGGTGATGGGCACCGGGTACGGCGGCTGGCTCGCGACCGTGCTGACCGGGCGGACGACGCGGTTCGCCGCCGCCGTGGTCGACGGGGCGCTCACCGACCCGGCCGGCCTGGTCGGCTCCTCGGACGTCGGGTGGTGGTTCGTCGACCAGTACCTCGGCGTCGACCCGCCGGTCCGGTCGGCGGAGCCGACCACGCCCACCCTCGTGGTGCACGGCGAGGACGACCGCCGCTTCCCGCCCGAGCAGGGCATGCGGCTCTACGTGGAGCTCAAGCGCCGCGGCGTGCCGGCGGAGCTGCTGCTGTTCCCCGGCGAGGGCTCCGGCCTGGGCCGCACCGGCCGCCCCCGGCACCGGCAGGCCCGGTTGGAGCACCTGCTGCGCTGGTGGGCGCGCTGGCTGCCGGTCGTGCCCGACGACGATCCGGACGAGCTGACCGGCCCGGCCGACGACGGCGGCGATCCGCTCGTCGTGCGGGCCACCCGGCTGGACTGAGTCGCGCCCGCGGGTCGGCCGGCCGATGATCACCGGCGGGGGGAAGGAGACCCCGTGCCCACACCACCGGATCGGCCCGGCACGGTGCGCCGCCGGCTGGACGGGGGTGCCCCTCCGATGGCGGCGGGCCGTCCTCCTCGGGGTGCTCATCGCACTCCTCGCCGCCGCCTACCTGGTGCTCGTGGGATTGCACCGCACGGTCTTCGGCGGCCCAGTGGACCGGACGGCGCCGCTGCCCGGTGGTCGGCAGCGTCATCGGCACCGCCGCGGTCGTGTGCCTGCAGCGGCGCCCGCTCGGGGCCACGCTGACGCGCGGGGAGCTGGACCGTGCCCTCGGTGACGGGCGGCTGCCCGAGGACGCGGACCCGGAGCTGCGGGCCCTCGTGCTGGGCGACGAGCTCGCGGACCTCCGCGCGAGGCTGCCCGCCGGGCTGGTGACGGTGGTCGTGCTCGCCGGGGCCGCGGTCGGACTGGCGCTCGTCGTCGACCCGCCCCGGGTCGGGGTGGCGCCGACCGCCGGACTCCTGGTGCTGGGCGGCCTGCTGCGCGCGGCAACGCGCCGACGTGAGCGGCGGATCCGGCGGCTCCTCGACCGGATGACCGGCGAGGTGCCGCCTGCGGGATGAGGCCCCGCCTGCGAGGGTGGGCCGACACCGACAGGAGGAGGTCCGCCGTGGTCGAGCGCCGGGTGCCCCGCTGGTCCGAGCTGCGCGAGCTGGTCCGCCCCCGGCGCCTGCCGGGGAACGCGACCGACCGCCGGCTGGCCGCGGCGGCCACGGTGGCGGATCTCCGTGAGCTCGCCCGCCGCCGGGTGCCACGGGCGGTGTTCGACTACACCGACGGCGCCGCCGGCGCGGAGGTCAGCCTGCGGCGCGCCCGCGAGGCGTTCGGCCGCGTCGAGTTCCGCCCCAGCGTGCTGCGCGACGTCTCCGCGGTCGACCCGTCCACGACGGTCCTGGGCCGGCCGTCGTCCCTGCCGCTGGTCTTCGCGCCGACCGGCTTCACCCGGCTCATGCACACCGAGGGGGAGACCGCGGTCGGCCGGGTCGCCGAGCGGGTCGGCATCCCCTACGCCCTGTCCACCATGGGGACGACGACCGTCGAGGCGCTCGCCGCGGCCGCCCCGGGCGCGCGCCGGTGGTTCCAGCTCTACCTGTGGCGGGACCGGGCGGCCAGCGCGGCGCTGGTCGCGCGGGCCGCGGCGGCCGGCTACGAGGCGCTGGTCCTCACCGTCGACACCCCGGTCGCCGGCCCGCGGCTGCGCGACCTCCGCAACGGCCTCACCATCCCGCCGGCGCTGACCCTGCGCACGATGGCCAACGCCGCCGTCCACCCGCGCTGGTGGATCGACCTGCTGACCACCGAGCCGCTGGAGTTCGCCTCGCTGCGCTCCTGGGGCGGGACGGTCGCCGAGCTCGCCGACCGGGTCTTCGAGCCGGCCGCCACGCTCGCCGACCTCCGGGACCTGCGGGCGACGTGGCGCGGCGCGCTCGTCGTCAAGGGCGTGCAGACGGCGGACGACGCCCGCGCGGTCGTGGACGCCGGCGCCGACGCCGTCGTCCTCTCCAACCACGGCGGCCGCCAGCTCGACCGCGCGCCCACGCCGCTGGAGGAGCTGCCCGCCGTGGTCGCGGCGGTGGGGGAGCGGGCCGAGGTGTACCTGGACGGGGGCATCCTCGACGGGGCCGACGTCGTCGCCGCGGTGGCCTGCGGCGCCCGGGCCGTCCTGGTGGGGCGGGCCTACCTCTACGGGCTGATGGCCGGCGGCGAGCGCGGGGTGCAGCGGGTCGCCGACATCCTCACCGGGGAGGTCGCCCGCACGCTGCAGCTGCTCGGCGTCCCGTCGGTCGCGGAGCTGACACCGGACCGCGTCCGGCTGCGGGAGACCGTCCCGCCGTTGCTGGCGGTCCCCGCGCGTCCCTAGGGTGCGGCATGGACGTCGTCGAGGTCACGCCCACGTTCGAGCAGTACGCCTTCACCTTCGGCGGCGTCGCACCGCTCCGGCGGATCCCCCCGGGGACGGCGCTGCGGGTGTGGTCGGACGACGCGTTCTGCGGCGCGCTGCAGAAGACCACCGACCTCTCCAGCGAGAAGGTCGACCTGCGCTTCGTGAACCCGCAGACCGGTCCGTTCTACGTCGAGGGCGCCGAGCCCGGTGACACGCTGGCCCTCCACTTCGTCGCGATGGAGCCGGCGCGGGACTGGGGCGCCTCGGCCGCCATCCCGTTCTTCGGCGGGCTGACCAGCACCGACCGCGTCGCCACCCTGCAGGACCCACTGCCGGACACCACCTGGATCTACGAGCTCGACCGGGCCGCCAACACGGTGACCTTCGCCGCGCAGCACACCGAGCTGGAGATCGCCCTCCCCGTCGAGCCGATGCTCGGCACCGTCGGCGTCGCCCCGCCCGGCGGCGAGGTGCGCAGCTCGCTGGTCCCCGAGCGGTTCGGCGGCAACATGGACACCCCGCAGATGCGGCCGGGCACGACCTGCTTCCTCGGGGTCAACGTCGCGGGCGCGCTGTTCTCGGTCGGCGACGGCCACTACCGCCAGGGCGAGGGGGAGGCCTGCGGCACCGCCGTCGAGGGCGCGATGACCACCACGCTGATCGTCGAGCTCCTCAAGGGGGGTGCGCCGGCCTGGCCCCGCCTCGAGGACGACACGCACTGGATGACCGTCGGCTCCAGCCGCCCGCTCGAGGACGCCTGGCGGATCGGGCAGGTCGAGCTGGTGCGCTGGTTCGGCGAGCTGTACGGCCTGCACCCGATGGACGCCTACCAGCTGCTCTCGCAGATCAGCGAGGTCCCGATCGCCAACGTCGTGGACGCGAACTACAGCACCGTGGTGAAGGCCCGCAAGTCGCTGCTGCCGCGGGCCGCCGCCTACGGCGGGCTGCACGACGACCTCCGCCGCCGCGCGACCACGCTCCGCTGACCCGCCACCCGTCGAGAGGAACCCCATGGACCTGCAGCTCACCGGCTCCCGCGTGCTCGTCACCGGCGGCACCCGCGGCATCGGCCGGGCCATCGTCGAGACCTTCGTCGACGAGGGCGCCGTCGTGGAGTTCTGCGCCCGGGACGCGGCCGAGATCGAGGCCACGGAGAAGGCGATCGCCGAGCGCGGCGGCCGGGCGACCGGCGCGCAGCTCGACGTCCGCGACGGACCCGCGCTGACCGGCTGGGTCGAGGCCGCCGCCGGCCGGCTCGGCGGCCTGGACGCCGTCGTCGCCAACGTCAGCGCGATCGCCGTCCCGGACACCGAGGAGAACTGGTACACGGGCTTCGAGGTCGACCTGATGCACACGGTGCGGCTGTCCAAGGCCGCGCTGCCGCACCTGGAGGCCAGCGGGCGCGGCTCCATCGTGGCGATCTCCAGCGTCTCCGGGCGGGAGGCCGACTTCGCGTCGGGCCCCTACGGGACGATGAAGACCGCGATCGTCGGCTACATCTCCGGGCTGGCGCTGCAGCTGGCCGGCCGGGGCGTGCGGGCCAACGTGGTCTCGCCGGGCAACACCTACTTCGACGACGGTTTCTGGCAGGGCGCCGAGACGGCCATGCCGGACCTGTACGGGACGGCTCTGGCCCTGAACCCAACCGGGCGGATGGGGACGCCCCGGGAGATGGCCCGCGCCGTGGTCTTCCTGTCGAGCCCGGTCGCCAGCTTCACGACCGGCACCAACCTCGTGGTGGACGGCGCCCTCACCCGGGGCATCCAGCTCTGAGAGGGTGCGGCATGGCACTCATCTACCCCGTGCAGGCCGACTCCCCGGAGCCCGAGGACGGCACCGACCCGGAGTTCGCCGAGCTGGCCGCAGACCTCTCCGACACCTGGCTGGTCGAGATCGCCCTCAGCGACGACGGGGACGACGCGTGCTTCGGCCCGCTGTCGGCCCGCGCGGCCTGGGACCTCGCGATCGGCATCGACCAGCGCCGTCCGGGGTGGACGGTCTCCGTCGTCCCGCTGCACGTCGCCGGCACCCCCGACGAGTTGGTCGCGTTGTTCGAGGAGTGACCTACCCGGTCTCCAGCACCCGCATCGTGCCGTCGCCGTGATGGGTGACGAGGACGCGGCTCCCGTCCGGCAGCACCGCGACGCTGGTGGGCGTGCTGCCGGACGGGACCCGGGCGGTCACCGTCCCGGTCGCGGTGTCGACGACCGACACCGTGCCCTCGCCGGAGTCGGCCGTGTACAGGTGCCGCCCGTCCGGTGCGTAGGCCACGTGCTGCGGGCTCGCGCCGACCTCCAGCACCGTGGCGACGACGGTCTGCGTGGCCGTGTCGATCAGCGAGACGTCCTGGCTGGTCTGGCTGACCACCGCGACCCGGGTGCCGTCGGGGGACGCCGCGAGGGCCTGGGGGCCGCTGCCGACCGGGATCGTTGCCGCGACCTCGCCGGTCGCCA
The DNA here is from genome assembly GCF_054050015.1 of Geodermatophilus sp. SYSU D01176. Classification (NCBI taxonomy): domain Bacteria; kingdom Bacillati; phylum Actinomycetota; class Actinomycetes; order Geodermatophilales; family Geodermatophilaceae; genus Geodermatophilus; species Geodermatophilus sp. SYSU D01176. Next base: position 31,157 of record NZ_JBJGYN010000008.1, read on the forward strand.
CGTCGAGGACGGAGACGATGGAGGCGACGTGGTCGGCGACGTAGGCGAGGCGGCCGTCGGGGCTGAGCACCACGGCGCGCGGGTTGGGCGTCGTCGCGACCTCGTCCACCACGGCGCCGGTGCGCCCGTCCAGGACATCGAGGTGGCCGCCGGAGGAGATCGGGACGTAGACGCGCTCACCGTCAGGGCTCACCGCGACGCCATGGGGGCCGGGGCCGGTCCGGACCGTGCCGACGACGGTGCCGGAGGGGACGTCGAGGACCACGACGGCGTTCACGTGGGAGCCGGCGTCGTGGGCCGACACGAAAGCGCGTTGCCCGTCCGGCGTGAACGCGACCTGCTGCGGCGGCCCCTCGGCGACCGGGACGGTGCCGACCACCTCGCCGGAGACCGTGTCGACGACGACCACCACGCCGCCGGCGGGGTCGGCGATGTAGGCGGTGCGCCCGTCCGGGGTGACGGCGACGTGGTTCGGTCCCGTTCCGACGGGGACGGACGGACCCAGGCCGGGGGTGGCCGGGCTCGGCCCCGGCGGACGGGGCTCTGGCGGAGGCGCCGCGCCGCTAGGAGGCGCACCGGTCGCGTCCGGTGTCGCGGCGACCGGTGGTGCCTCCGCCTCCCCGGTGACGTCGTTCCCGGCGCTCCAGGCGACGACGGCCACGAGGGCGAACGCGACGGCGACCGCGGCCGCGAGAGCCGGCCGACGGTGCCGCCTCCTCAGGTGCCTCGGCCGGTGGGGGCGCAGCAGCGTCGGGTGGTGTCCCGTGTCGAGATCCCGGGGGCCCGGGAGATCCGTGCCCCAGAGCGCGCCACCGGCACCGGGCCGGTGCGGCGGCCGGCTCGCTGCCCGGTGGCCAGGGCGCTCTCCCATCCACGGATGATGCTCCGCCGCTACTCCCCGGTGGTCCGATCCGCTCGCGGCAGTTCGGCTCGGGGCGGCGACTCACCAGCCGCGGGCGCGCCACTCCGCGAGGTGCGGTCGCTCGGCGCCCAGCGTCGTGTCCTTCCCGTGGCCGGGGTAGACCCAGGTGTCGTCGGGCAGCGCGCCGAACAACCGCTCCTCGACGTCGTCGACGAGGCTGCTGAAGTCCTCCGGCGACCAGGTCTTGCCCACGCCGCCGGGGAAGAGGCTGTCGCCGGTGAAGAGGTGCGTGCCGGCGCCCTCCGGCCCGCGCCAGAGCAGCGCGATGCTGCCCGGCGTGTGCCCGCGCAGGTGGATGACCTCGAGGGTCTGCCCGCCGACCCGCACGGTCTCGCCGTGCACGACGGGCCGCTGGACCGGGACGGGCAGGTCGCCGGCGTCGGCCGGGTGCGCGACGGTGACCGCCCCGGTCGCCTCGACGACCTCGGGCAGCGCGCGGTGGTGGTCCCAGTGCCCGTGCGTGGTGACGACGGTGTGCACGTCGGCGTCCCCGATGAGGGCGCGCAGCGCCTCGGGCTCGGCCGCGGCGTCGATGAGCAGCGCCTCCCCGGAGTCGGGGTCGCGCAGCAGGTAGGCGTTGTTGGCCATCTCGCTGACCGCCAGCTTGCTGATCGTGAGCCCCGGGAGCTCCCGGACGTCGGCCGGCCCGCCCACCTCGACGTCGCCGGTGTAGCTCATCCCCAGCCTCCCGTTCGGAGAGTGTCGGTGACCGCGGTTACGGTCCAGGCATGGACGCTAGCGGAGGTCGCTCGGCCGGTCAGATCGTCGGGCTCCCCGCCACCGAGCTGGCCGCCCGCGTCCGGTCGGGGGAGCTGACCGCGGTCGAGGTCGTCCGCGCGCACCTGGCCCACCTCGACGAGGTCGAGCCCCGCATCGGGGCCTTCCGCGTCGTCCGCCGCGAGGCCGCGCTGGCCGAGGCGCACGCGGTCGACACCGCGCTCACCCGCTTCGCGATGCCGCTCGCCGGCGTGCCGGTCGCGGTCAAGGACAACGTCGACGTGGCGGGGGAGGCCTGCACCGACGGCTCCCCGGCCTGCCCGACCCGCACCGCGGAACGCGACCACCCGGTGGTCACCCGGCTCCGTCGTGCCGGGGCGGTCGTCATCGGCATCACCCGCATGCCCGAGCTGGGCCTCTACGGCGCCACCGACGGGCCCGGCACGGTCACCCGCAACCCCTGGGACACCGCCCGCTCCCCGGCCGGCAGCTCGGGCGGAAGCGCGGCGGCGGTCGCCTCGGGGGTGGTCCCGCTGGCGCACGGCAACGACGGGATGGGCTCGCTGCGGCTGCCGGCCGCCGCCTGCGGGCTGGTCACCCTCAAGCCGGGCGTGGGGGTGGTGCCCGCCGGCGTCGGTGCCGACGACTGGTCCGGGATGACCGTCAACGGCGCGCTGGCGACCACCGTGGCCGACCTGGCGGTGGCCCACGCGGTGCTGGCGGGGGAGGAGCCCGGCCCGCTGGAGGGACCCGGCCGGCCGCTGCGCATCGCCGTCTCCACCCGCTCCCCGCTGCCGGGCGCCCGCGCCGACGGGCCGGCCCGGGCGGCCGTCGACACGGTGGCCGCCGCCCTGGTCGCGGCCGGGCACACCGTCGTCCGGCGGGACCCGCCGATCACCCCGGGGGCCGCGGCCGGCGTGCTGGCCCGCTGGATGGCCGGCGCCGCCGACGACGCCGCGCACCTCGGCGTCCCGCTCGCCGACCTCCAGCCGCGCAGCCGTACGCACGCCCGCGTCGGCCGCGCCGTCCGGGTCGCCGGCCTCGTCCGGCCGGGGACGGCCGAGCGGTTCCGCGCGCGGATGACCGGCTTCTTCGCCGGAGCGGACAGCTCGGGCTCCCCGCAGGGCCCCGGCCCGAGCTCGCGAGGGGCGGGGGGCGAGGAGGACCTTGACGTGCTGCTCACCCCGGTCGTGACCGGCCCGCCGCTGCCCGCCCGGCCCTGGCACGAGCGCTCGTTCCTGGCCAACGTGGCGGCGAACGCCCGCTGGTCGCCGTGGACGCCGGCCTGGAACCTGGCCGGCCTCCCGGCCCTCGTGCTGCCTGCCGGGACCCGCCCGACCGGGCAGCCGCTGGCGGTCCAGTTGGCCGGCCCCCCGGGTGCCGAGAGGCGACTACTCTGGCTGGCCGGAGAGCTGGAGCGTCGGCTGCCCTGGCGTCGTCACGCGCCCGTCTTCGACCCCTCCGGAGCGTCGTCCCCGGCTCCCGTCTGAGCACCCCGACGAGCGGCAACGTCGCCGTCGTCACGGATTGCGCCCGGGCGGTGACGGCGTTACCCGTATCGACATCTCGACATCTCCACCGCGGGCCCGGCGCGACCGGCCGGCCCGGCTGACCGACAGGGATCACATTGGACCGTCTCGTCGTCCGCGGCGCCCGCGAGCACAACCTCAAGGACGTCCACCTCGACCTGCCCCGTGACGCGCTGATCGTGTTCACCGGGCTGTCCGGCTCGGGGAAGTCCAGCCTGGCCTTCGACACGATCTTCGCCGAGGGCCAGCGCCGCTACGTCGAGTCGCTGTCGGCCTACGCCCGCCAGTTCCTCGGCCAGATGGACAAGCCCGACGTCGACTTCATCGAGGGGCTCTCGCCGGCGGTCTCGATCGACCAGAAGTCGACCAACCGCAACCCGCGGTCGACCGTCGGCACGATCACCGAGGTCTACGACTACCTCCGGCTGCTCTACGCCCGCGCCGGGCAGCCGCACTGCCCCAACTGCGGCAAGCCGATCTCCCGGCAGACCCCGCAGCAGATCGTCGACCAGGTGCTGGCGATGGCGGAGGGCACCCGCTTCCAGGTGCTGGCCCCCGTCGTCCGGGCCCGCAAGGGCGAGTACGTCGACCTGTTCAGCTCGCTGCAGACCCAGGGCTTCTCCCGGGTCCGCGTCGACGGCGTCGTCCACCAGCTGACGGACCCGCCGAAGCTGAAGAAGCAGGAGAAGCACACGATCGAGGTGATCGTCGACCGGCTCACCGTCAAGGAGAGCGCGAAGCGGCGGCTCACCGACTCGGTCGAGACCGCGCTGGGCCTGGCCGGTGGTCTCGTCGTCCTCGACTTCGTCGACCTGCCCGAGGACGACCCGGAGCGCGAGCGCACCTTCTCCGAGCACCTGGCCTGCGTGGACGACGGGCTGTCCTTCGAGGCGCTCGAGCCGCGGTCGTTCTCGTTCAACTCGCCGTTCGGTGCCTGCCCCGAGTGCACCGGCATCGGCACCCGCAAGGAGGTCGACCCCGACCTCGTCGTGCCCGACCAGGAGAAGAGCCTGGCCCAGGGCGCGATCGCCCCGTGGGCCACCTCCATGAGCAACGAGTACTTCACCCGGCTGCTCACCGGCCTCTCCCAGCAGCTCGGCTTCTCCATGGACGACCCGTGGGAGCGGCTGCCGGCCAAGGTGCAGAAGGCCGTCCTGCACGGCTCGCCGGACCAGGTGCACGTCCGCTACAAGAACCGCTACGGCCGCGAGCGCAGCTACTACGCCGCGTTCGAGGGCGTGCTGCCGTTCCTGGAGCGGCGGCACGAGGACACCGACAGCGAGTACATGCGGGACAAGTACGAGGGCTACATGCGCGACGTGCCCTGCCCCGTGTGCCACGGCACCCGGCTCAAGCCCGAGATCCTCGCCGTGAAGCTCAACGGCCGCTCGATCGCCGAGGTCACCGGCCTGTCCATCGGAGACGCCTCCCAGTGGCTCAACAGCCTGGAGCTCGGTGAGCGCGAGCGGGCCATCGCCGACCGCGTGCTCCGGGAGATCCAGGCCCGGCTGTCCTTCCTGGTCGACGTCGGCCTGGACTACCTGTCGCTGGACCGGCCGGCGGCGACCCTGGCCGGTGGCGAGGCGCAGCGGATCCGGCTGGCCACCCAGATCGGGTCCGGGCTGGTCGGCGTCCTCTACGTGCTGGACGAGCCCTCGATCGGGCTGCACCAGCGGGACAACACCCGGCTGATCGAGACCCTCGTGCGGCTGCGCGACATGGGCAACACGCTCATCGTCGTCGAGCACGACGAGGACACGATCAAGACCGCCGACTGGGTGGTCGACATCGGTCCGGGCGCCGGCGAGCACGGCGGCGAGGTCGTCGTCAGCGGCACCGTCGAGGACCTGCTGGCCAGCGAGCGGTCGCTGACCGGCCAGTACCTCTCCGGGCGCAAGGAGATCGCCGTCCCGCAGGTGCGCCGCCAGCCGACGCCGGGCCGGGAGCTGGTCGTCAAGGGCGCCCGCGAGCACAACCTCAAGGGCGTCGACGTGACCTTCCCGCTGGGCATGCTGGTCGGGGTCACCGGCGTCTCGGGGTCGGGCAAGTCCAGCCTGGTCAACGACATCCTCTACACGACCCTGGCCAACGAGCTGAACCGGGCGCGGCTGGTGCCCGGCCGGCACCGCACGGTCACCGGCCTGGAGCACCTCGACAAGGTCGTGCACGTCGACCAGTCGCCGATCGGCCGCACCCCGCGGTCCAACCCCGCGACCTACACCGGCGTCTGGGACCACGTGCGCAAGCTGTTCGCCAGCACGTCGGAGGCGAAAATCCGCGGTTACCAGCCCGGCCGCTTCTCCTTCAACGTCAAGGGCGGCCGCTGCGAGGCATGCTCCGGCGACGGCACGCTGAAGATCGAGATGAACTTCCTGCCGGACGTCTACGTGCCGTGCGAGGTGTGCAAGGGCGCCCGCTTCAACCGCGAGACCCTCGAGGTGCACTACAAGGGCAAGACCGTCGCCGAGGTCCTCGACATGCCCATCGAGGAGGCGGCCGACTTCTTCGCCGCCATCCCGGCGATTTCGCGGTACCTGCGCACGCTCACCGAGGTCGGGCTGGGCTACGTCCGGCTCGGCCAGCCGGCGACCACCCTGTCCGGCGGCGAGGCGCAGCGGGTGAAGCTGGCCAGCGAGCTGCAGAAGCGGTCCAACGGCCGCAGCGTCTACGTGCTCGACGAGCCCACCACCGGGCTGCACTTCGAGGACATCCGCAAGCTGCTGATCGTGCTGCAGGGCCTGGTCGACAAGGGCAACTCGGTGATCGTGATCGAGCACAACCTCGACGTGATCAAGAGCGCCGACTGGCTGATCGACATGGGCCCCGAGGGCGGCTTCCGCGGTGGCACGGTCGTCGCCGAGGGGCCGCCGGAGTTCCTCGCCACCGTCCCGGAGAGCCACACCGGCCGGTACCTGGTGCCGATGCTCGACCCCGACGCGGTGGCCGCCGCGGCCGCACCGAAGAAGCGGGCGCGCAAGAAGGCCAGCTGAGCAGCGGTCGGGCACCCGGGCGAGGATGGCCGGGTGTCCGACCCCGCGCGCACGCACGACCTGGTCGTCTACGGCGCCACCGGCTTCGTCGGCCGGCTGTTCGCCGGCTACCTCGCCGGGGCCGCGCCGTCCGGCCTCCGCATCGCGCTGGCCGGCCGGTCGCGGAGCCGGCTCGAGCAGGTGCGCGGCGGGCTGCCGGCGGCCGCCCGCGACTGGCCGCTGGTGGAGGCCGACTCCGGCGACGCCGGCTCGCTCGCCGCGCTGGCCGCCTCGACCCGGGTGCTGGCCACCACCGTCGGCCCGTACGTCCGCCACGGCCTGCCGGTGGTCGAGGCCTGCGCCCGGGCCGGCACGCACTACGCCGACCTCACCGGCGAGGTGCTGTTCGTGCGCCGGGCGATCGACCGCACCGACGCGGCCGCCCGCGAGACCGGCGCCCGGATCGTGCACGCCTGCGGCTACGACTCCATCCCCTCCGACCTCGCCGTCCTCCTGCTCGCCGACCGGGTACGCGTCGACGGCGCCGGCGGCCTGCGCGACGTCCAGCTGGTGGCCACCGCCCGCGGCGGGATCAGCGGCGGCACCCTCGCCTCCGCCCGCGCCCAGGTCGGGGAGATGGGCCGCGACGGCACGGCGCGCCGGCTGGCCGGCGACCCGTTCGCGCTCAGTCCCGACCGCGGTGCCGAGCCCGACACCCCTCAGCCGCGCGACGCCGGTCCGCCGTCGCGCACCCCGGACGGCCGGTGGACGGCGCCGTTCGTCATGGCGCCGTTCAACACCCGCGTCGTCCGGCGCAGCAGTGCCCTGCAGGACTGGGCGTACGGCCGGGGGATGCGATACGGCGAGGTGATGGGCTGCGGGCGGGGGATCACCGGTGCCACGACGGCGACCGCGGTCACGGCCGGGCTGGCCGGCGTCGCCGCGGCGCTGGTCCTGCCCCCGACCCGCGCCGTGCTCGACCGGGTGCTGCCCGAGCCGGGCACCGGGCCCGGGGAGCGGACCCGGGCCCGGGGCTGGTTCCGCATGGACGTCGACGCGACCACCGAGAGCGGGCGCCGCTACCGCGCCACCGCCGCCGGCCAGGGCGACCCGGGCTACGCCGCCACCGCCGTCATGCTGGGCGAGACCGCCCTCGGGCTGGCGCAGGACGGTGACCGGCTGCCCGCCCGGGCGGGCTCGCTCACCCCGGCCACCGCGCTCGGGTCCGTGCTCGTGGAGCGCCTGCGCGCCGCCGGGCACACCTACGAGGTCGCCGAGGCCTGAGCCCCCCGACCGGGGGACCCCGGCGGACTTGAGCACAGGGCGAGCCCGGCCCTACCCTCCGTGTGATCGACGTCACGTCTGCACCCCGGCGGGACGCGTCCGCCACGAGGAGACGCCCATGAGTGCGCTCACGCCCGACTGTGACCCCGACCTGTCCACCTGCGGCTCGCCGACGGGACCCCCGCGCGGCGGCGGGCGGTCCTCGGTGGTCCTGCTCGTGCTGGTGACCGCCGCGGTGCTCGCCGTCACCGGCGAGGCGGTCCCGGGTGCGGTGGCCTTCCTGGCCGGCGGGGTGGGCCTGGTGTCGGCGCTCGTGCTGGGCGGCCGGGCGGTCCGGCTCGCGCGGCGGGCCGGCGCCGCGGTCGCGGCACGCGGGCCGTGGGCCGGTGCGGTGCACCGCTCGCGCCCGGTCGGGTGAGCCGGGGGACCCGCCCGCTCCCCGGGCCCGCGGGGCGGAACCGGCAGGCTGACCGGCGACCACGCCGTCCGAGGAGGCCCGCCCCATGACCAGCTCCGCTGCCACCCCCGTCACCTGGACCGAGGCCGCCGACGGCGCCCGGCTGGCCTGGACCGAGGCCCGGCTGGGCTGAGTCCTCACCCGCGGCGGGCCGACTCCGGCGGGCGGTCGGGCGACGTGCGGTCGTCGGCCGCCGCCCGGGGGACCGGCGTCCCGGACCGGGCCTCGACCTCGTGCCAGAAGGCGTCGACCCGGGCGTTCCAGCGGTCGGGCACCTCCTGGAACGGCTGGTGGGCCTCGGTCTCCCACACCTCGAACCGCGCACCCGCGATCGTCTCGGCGACCACCCGGCCCAGCTCCGGACGCCCGACGAGATCGACGCCGCCGACGAGGACGAGGGTCGGCGCGGTCACCTGTGGCAGCCGGTCGGTGGTGTCGTGGTCGACCAACGCGTCGAGGTAGCGCTGCAGGTCCTCCGCCGACTGCTTGTACGGGAAGGCGATCACCTGCTCGATGAAGGCCCCCACCGTGCCGTCGGCATGGGCGCGGGGCGTGTAGACGTCGAGGAAGAAGCCCTCGAGGAACTCGCGCTCGCCGGGAGCCGCGGCCGCCAGCCGGCCGGCGAAGCGCAGCCAGGTGCGCAGGTAGCCGTCCGGCCGGGCCCAGGTGCCCTGCAGCACCAGGCTCCGCACCAGGTCCGGACGGCGCAGCGCCAGCTCCTGGGCGACGATGCTGCCGCCGGAGAAGCCGGCCACGTGGGCCGACGCGATCCCCAGCGCCTCCAGGACGGCGGCCGCGTCGTCGGCCATCGCGGCCACGGTCAGCGGCTCGTCGGGCATCGCCGTCCGCCCGGCCCCCCGGTTGTCGAACGCGACCAGCCGGTACCGGTCGGCCAGCCCCTCCAGCTGGAACGACCAGGACTCGACGGTGTCCCCGGCTCCGCCGAGCAGCAGGACGTCGGGTCCGGAGCCCACCTGCTCGACCCAGATGTCGAGTGGACCCGCCCGCACGTACGCACCCATCGTCAGCCCTCCTCCGCGGGGTGCCACCGCTGCATGTGCTCGGCGTGCGTGCGGAGGTAGGCGCCGGGCCGGAAGAAGCGGTCGTAGAACTCCAGGTCGAGGTGGTGGGCCTGGACGTAGTTGAGGATGAACAGCGTCGGCACGGTGCCGGGGAACTTGCCGAACGTGTCGAGGACGTACTGCGCCTGCAGGGTCACGCACGCCTTGAACTGCTCGTCGTGCACCTGGGCGCTGCCACGGAAGCCCGGGCTGTCGGTCCACGGGCCGGGCGTGCGCGGGTGGAACGGCCCGCCCTCGCCGAACTTGCGCTCCGCGAAGGCCTCCACCGCCGCCGCCATGTCACGGTGGTGCGGCGGGCAGAACGCCTCGAAGACGCCCGGGAGCCCGGTGGGGTTGGGCACTGCCCAGCGCTCGTCCTCGTCGTACCGGAACCCCAGCCCGGGGACGTCCGGGTTCCCGGAGGCCCCCAGCACGGAGAACCGATCGATCCCGTCGAACATCCAGCCGCCCAGCCCCATCGCCTGGAGCAGGAGCACCCCGGCGTAGCAGGACGTGGCCAGCTCGGCGGTGGCCTCGGTCAGCGCGTACTGCTCGCTGAACGTCAGCGGGAACGGTGCGTCGACGTCCACCAGGTGACGGAACCGCTCGAGCCCCGGGATCTCGCGCCCGTTGACGTCGTCGAACACCGCGTACCCGTTCTGCGTGAAGAAGCAGAGGATCGCGAGCATGTGCTGGGCGATGTCGGCGACCGGGATGACCAGCAGCGAACCGGGCACGTTGACGCACCAGGTGTTGTGGCCCTCCAGGTACGGCTCCTCCCGGGGGAGGTGCAGGCGTCGGTCGGAGAGCTGGCGCAGTCGGCCCCGGTGGCGCTCCACCATGAGCTCGGGCGTGACCTCCTCGACGGCGGGGTCGACGAGCGCGCCGGCGTCCCGGGTCGGGAAGAACCAGACCCCCGAGTCGTCGGTGAAGAACAGCTCGGCGGTGTGGAAACCGGCCGCGGAGGGGAAGGTCCGCCCGGCCGCCCCGCCCGCGTAGTTCGCCGGGTGCGGCGCGTAGCGGGCGTTCCGCGTGATCGAGTGGTGCCACCCCGTCGTCCCGCCCATCGCGCTGAGCACCAGCATCCGCTCGAGGTCGGTGAGCGGCACCGGCTCGGCGCGGGAGCGGTAGGCCAGCGGGCCGTCGGGGATCTCGTCGCCGAGGGCGAACCTCCGCGAGCGTCGCCCGAACAGCGCGTCCACCAGCGGGAAGGTGGCGAGGTCATCCAGCGGTCCGGACAGGGTGGGCGGGGCCGGCGCCGCACGCGCCGCCGGGATGTCGCCGGTGCGGGTCGGGCTCGTCGGGTCCTGGGTCTGGCTCATGGCGTACCCCTGCGGAGACGACCTGACCGACCGAGGGTCGTGCCGCGGCCGACGGGCGGGCAAGGGGCGGAGGTCCCGGCGGAGTTCCAGCGATGTGGTTCTGTGGCCACATCCGTGCCCGGCGGACGGCGAACCGTCGTCCACCGCACCTAACCTGGGGTACATGGCCGACCCGTCCACGTACCGACCCGCGGTCGGCAGCATCCCGGAGTCGCCCGGCGTCTACAAGTTCCGCGACCCCAACGGCCGGGTCGTCTACGTGGGCAAGGCCAAGAACCTCCGGCAGCGGCTGAACAGCTACTTCGCCGACGTGGCGGGGCTGCACCCGCGCACCCGGCAGATGGTGACGACGGCGGCCGCCGTCGAGTGGACCGTCGTCGGCACCGAGGTCGAGGCCCTCCAGCTCGAGTACAACTGGATCAAGGAGTTCGACCCGCGGTTCAACGTCCGCTACCGCGACGACAAGAGCTACCCGAGCCTCGCCGTGACGCTGAACGAGGAGTACCCGCGGCTGCAGGTGATGCGCGGCCCGAAGAAGAAGGGCGTGCGCTACTTCGGCCCGTACGCGCACGCCTGGGCCATCCGCGAGACCCTCGACACCCTCACCCGCGTCTTCCCCGCGCGCACCTGCTCCACCGGCGTCTTCAAGCGCGCCGGGCAGATCGGCCGGCCCTGCCTGCTGGGCTACATCGGCAAGTGCGCCGCCCCCTGCGTCGGCCGGGTCTCCGCCGAGGAGCACCGGGAGATCGTCGACGGTTTCGTCGAGTTCATGGCCGGCCGCACCGACCAGATGGTCCGCCGCCTCGAGCGGGAGATGGCCGAGGCCGCCGAGGCGATGGAGTACGAGAAGGCCGCCCGGCTGCGCGACGACCTCGGCGCGCTCAAGCGGGCCATGGAGAAGCAGGCCGTCGTCCTCGGCGACGGCACCGACGCCGACGTCGTCGCCTTCGCCCAGGACGAGCTCGAGGCCTCGGTGCAGGTCTTCCACGTCCGCGGCGGGCGGGTCCGCGGCCAGCGCGGCTGGATCGTCGACAAGGTCGAGGAGGTCTCCACCGGCGAGCTGGTCGAGCAGTTCCTGCTCCAGGTCTACGGCGGCGTCGACGAGGCGACCGGGGTCGGGGAGGCGGGGGAGGTGGTGCCCAAGGAGGTGCTGGTCCCCGAGCTCCCCGACGACGCCGACGTGTACGAGGAGCTGCTCGGCGAGCTGCGCGGCAGCCGGGTCAGCCTCCGGGTGCCGCAGCGCGGCGACAAGCGGGCGCTGCTGGAGACGGTGGAGCGCAACGCCAAGGAGGCCTTCGCCCGGCACCGGGTCAAGCGCTCCAGCGACCTCACCGCCCGCTCGCTCGCGCTGTCGGAGCTGCAGGAGGCGCTGGAGCTGCCCGACGCCCCGCTGCGGATCGAGTGCATCGACGTCAGCCACGTGCAGCAGACCAACGTGGTGGCCTCGATGGTGGTCTTCGAGGACGGGCTGGCGAAGAAGTCCGACTACCGCCGGTTCTCCGTGCACCAGGGCACCGACGACACCGCGGCGATGGCCGAGGTGGTCCGCCGCCGGTTCGCCCGCCACCTCAAGGAGGAGGCCGACCGCCGGGACGAGCAGGGCCTCGCCGCGGAGGAGGGCCGGCCGCGCCGGTTCGCCTACCCGCCCAACCTGCTCGTGGTCGACGGCGGCGCCCCCCAGGTGGCCGCCGCCGCCCGCTCGCTCGAGGAGCTCGGCATCGTCGACGTCGCCGTCTGCGGCCTGGCCAAGCGGATGGAGGAGGTGTGGCTGCCCGGCGAGAGCGACCCGGTGGTCCTGCCGCGCACCTCCGAGGCGCTGTACCTGCTGCAGCGGGTGCGCGACGAGGCCCACCGGTTCGCGATCACCTACCACCGGCAGAAGCGGTCCACCAGCATGCTGGTCTCCCTCTTGGACGACGTCCCCGGTCTCGGGGACACGCGGCGGAAGGCGCTGATGAAGCAGTTCGGGTCCCTCAAGCGGCTCCGGGCCGCCACCGTCGAGGAACTGATGGCCGTGCCCGGCATCGGCCGGCGGACGGCGGAGGCGGTGCTGACGGCGGTGGCCCGGCCGGAGGAGACGGTGGCGCAGCCTGAGGGCGGGGAGGCTCGGCCGGCGGACGACACCGTCGAGACGACGACCGCCCCGGCCGGCCCGGCCGAACGCGGCACCCCCCGCAGCGGCGCCGGCGCCACCGCCGAGGTCGGGCTGGTGGCCTCGTGAGGGAGCAGACCGAGGCCGCACCCCGCGACACCGCGCACCTGGAGCTGCCGCCCGGCGCCCCCGGGCACCCGCACAGCGAGATCCCGGCCCCGCTCGATCCGTCGTCCACCGAGACCCAGCCGCTGGACGTCGTCGTCGTCACCGGGCTCTCCGGTGCCGGCAAGAACAGCGCCGGGCGGGTGCTCGAGGACCTCGGCTGGTTCGTCGTCGACAATCTGCCGCCGGCGCTGCTGCTGCCGATGGTCGAGCTCGGCGCGCGCGGCGACGTCCGCCGGTTCGCCGCCGTCGTCGACGTACGCAGCCGGGCCTTCTCCAGCGACCTGCAGGAGGCCATCCGGGTGCTCGCCGGGGCCGGCCACCGGCCGCGGATCGTGTACGTGCACGCGCGCGACGAGGTGCTGGTCCGCCGCTACGAGTCCAACCGGCGCGAGCACCCCCTGCAGGGCGGCGGCACGCTCATCGACGGCATCACCGAGGAGCGGGCGCTGCTCACCGGCATCGCCGGCGAGGCCGACCTGTGGGTCGACACCAGCGACCTCAACGTCCACCAGCTGCGCGCCACGCTGGAGAACGCGTTCGCCCGGGAGGGGGAGGCGCCGCCGCTGACCGCGACGGTGCTCAGCTTCGGCTTCAAGTACGGCCTGCCGCTGGACGCCGACCTGGTCGTCGACGCCCGGTTCCTGCCCAACCCGCACTGGCTGCCGGAGCTGCGCCCGCACACCGGCCAGGACCCCGACGTGCGCGACTACGTCCTCGGCCAGGACGACGCCCGGCCCTTCCTCGACCGCTACACCGACGTGCTGCGGCTGCTCATCCCCGGCTACCGGCGCGAGGGCAAGCGCTACCTGACCCTCGCCGTGGGCTGCACCGGCGGCAAGCACCGCAGCGTGGCCATGGCCGAGGAGTTCGCCCGCCGGCTGCGCGCCGACGGCGTCGACGCCACCGTCCAGCACCGCGACCTGGGCCGCGAGTAGTGGGCGCCGTGGGAACCGGGCTGCGTGGTCCGGAGCCGGACCGACCGCCTCGGGTCGTCGCCTTCGGCGGCGGGCACGGGCTGGCCGCCGCGCTCGCCGCCTGGCGCCGCATCACCCCCGACCTGACCGCCGTGGTGACCGTCGCCGACGACGGCGGCTCCTCCGGGCGCATCCGCCGGGAGATGCCCGTGCTGCCGCCGGGCGACCTGCGGATGGCGCTGACCGCGCTCGCCGGCGAGGACGCGGAGCCCCGGCACCTGGCGGCGCTGTTCCAGCACCGGCTCGGGGGCACGGGGGTCCTCGCCGGGCACCCGGTGGGCAACCTGGTCCTCACCGGGCTGGCCGAGATGCACGGCGGCGACACGGTCCGCGCGCTGGACGACGTGTGCCGGCTGCTCGGCGCCCGCGGGCGGGTGCTGCCGATGGCCGACGTCCCCCTCGACCTGGTCGCCCGGGTCGAGAGCGCCGACCCCGACGACCCGGCCCGCACGCGCACCATCCGCGGGCAGTCGGCGATCGCCGCGACCCCCGGCCGGGTGCGCTCCATCCTGGTGTCGCCGCCGGATCCGCCGGTGAGCCAGGCGGTCCTCGACGCCATCGCCGCCGCCGACGTCGTCTCGCTGGGGCCGGGGTCCTGGTACACGTCGGTGCTGCCCCACCTGCTGGTGCCCCGCCTGCGCGCCGCGCTCGCCGCGAGCAGCGCCCGCGTGGTCGTCGTCCTCAACCTCGAACCGCAGCCCGGCGAGACCGACGGGTTCTCCCCGGAGGAGCACCTGACCGTGCTGCAGGGCCATCTGGGCGGAGTGGCGTTGCACACGGTCATCGCGGACGCGGAATCGGTTGTTGACCGCTGTGGTCTCCTGTCAGCGGTACGTGAGTGCGGTGCCGAGCTCGTGCTGGCCCCGGTCGCCGAGGACGGCGGCGTGCCGCGACACGACCCGGCGCGCCTGGCGGGAGCGCTCCGCGAGGCGCTCGGGTCGGCGGCCGGGACGCGGCAGGGCATGGAAATCCGCGGGCGTGTACCGCAACCTCTCGTACCGGGACCGGTCCGAGGGGGCAACGAAGGGAACGCCGCACATGGGGCCTGCTGAGCCCGGGGGAACGTGGGGGTGGAACGCATGGCGATGACCGCCATGGTCAAGGACGAGCTGTCGCGCGTGGAGTGCACGAAGACCTCCGAGCGCAAGGCCGAGGTCACCGCACTGCTGCGCTTCAGCGGCGGCCTGCACATCGTCGGTGGTCGGGTGGTCATCGAGGCCGAGCTGGACACCGGCTCGGTGGCCCGTCGACTGCGCCGCGACATCAGCGAGGTCTACGGCTACACCAGCGGTGTGAGCGTGCTGGCCGGCGGCAACATCCGCCGCGGCGTGCGCTACCTGGTCCGCATCGCCAAGCACGGCGAGGGCCTGGCCCGGCAGACCGGGCTGGTCGACCAGCGCGGCCGTCCGGTCCGCGGGCTGCCGCCGTCGGTGGTCAGCGGCGGCATCAACGACGCCGAGGCCGCCTGGCGCGGGGCCTTCCTCGCGCACGGGTCGCTGACCGAGCCCGGCCGCTCGTCGTCCCTCGAGGTCACCTGTCCCGGCCCGGAGGCCGCGATGGCGCTGGTCGGTGCGGCCCGCCGGCTGGGCATCGCCGCCAAGGCCCGCGAGGTGCGCGGTGCCGACCGCGTGGTCGTCCGCGACGGCGACGCGATCAGCGCGCTGCTCACCCGCATGGGCGCCCACGACGCGGTGCTGGCCTGGGAGGAGCGGCGGATGCGCCGCGAGGTCCGGGCGACGGCCAACCGGCTGGCCAACTTCGACGACGCCAACCTGCGTCGGTCCGCCCGCGCGGCGGTCGCCGCCAGCGCCCGGGTGGAGCGGGCGCTGGAGATCCTCGACGGCGACGCCCCCGAGCACCTGCTGATCGCCGGCCGGCTGCGCCTCGAGCACGGCCAGGCGTCGCTGGAGGAGCTCGGCCAGCGCGCCGACCCGCCGATGACCAAGGACGCCGTCGCCGGCCGGATCCGCCGGCTGCTGGCCATGGCCGACAAGCGGGCCAAGGACCTCGGCATCCCGGACACCGAGTCCGTCGTGACCGAGGACATGCTCACCCAGTGAAAGGACCACCCTTCCCCCCACGCCTCGCAGGCTCGGCGCGGGACCCTGAAGGGTGGCCGTTCCAGGCTGTCACTCGGCCCGGGTCGCGCTCGCGGGCGACCCGGGCCTCGTCGTGCCAGGACCGATAGGGTCAGTGTCCGGTGAGGCCGCGCGCGCTGTGCGGCTCCGACGGCTCCACCAAGACGAACAGACATGGGAGGTCTGCTGTGACCGTACGGGTGGGCATCAACGGATTCGGCCGGATCGGACGCAACTTCTGGCGGGCTGCCGCGGCCAGCGGCAAGGACATCGAGATCGTGGCGGTCAACGACCTGACCAGCCCCGAGGTCCTCGCGCACCTGCTCAAGTACGACAGCATCCTGGGCGTGCTGTCCGAGGACGTCGCCGCCGACGGCGAGGGCATCAAGATCAGCGGGACCACCATGAAGGTGCTCTCCGAGCGGGACCCGGCCAACCTGCCGTGGGGCGACCTGGGCGTCGACGTCGTCGTCGAGTCCACCGGCTTCTTCACCAAGGCCGACGACGCCCGCAAGCACGTCGACGCCGGCGGCGCCAAGAAGGTGGTCATCTCCGCGCCGGCGACCGGGGACGACCTGACCATCGTCATGGGCGTCAACCACGAGAAGTACGACGGCTCCCAGACGATCATCAGCAACGCGTCCTGCACGACGAACTGCCTGGCCCCGCTGGCCAAGGTCCTGAACGACAGCTTCGGCATCGAGCGCGGTCTGATGACCACGATCCACGCCTACACCGCCGACCAGAACCTGCAGGACGGCCCGCACAAGGACCTGCGCCGCGCCCGCGCCGCCGCGCTCAACATGGTCCCGACCTCGACCGGTGCGGCCAAGGCGATCGGCCTGGTCCTGCCCGAGCTCAACGGCAAGCTCGACGGCTACGCCGTCCGCGTCCCGGTGCCCACGGGCTCGGCCACCGACCTCACCGTCCAGCTCTCCCGCGAGGTGCCGGCCGACGAGATCGACGCCGCCTACCGGGAGGCCGCCTCGGGCCCCCTGGCCGGGATCCTCAGGTACACCGACGCCCCGATCGTCTCCTCCGACATCGTCACCGATCCGGCCAGCTGCATCTACGACAGCAAGCTGACCAAGGTCTTCGGCCCGATGGCCAAGGTGCTCGGCTGGTACGACAACGAGTGGGGCTACTCGAACCGGCTCGTCGACTCCGTCGAGCTCGTCGGGCGTTCCCTCTGACCCGGCCGCCCGCCCCGACGACCGACATGCGATCCCTCGACGACCTGCTCGCCGAGGGCGTCTCGGGTCGGCGCGTGCTCGTGCGCGCCGACCTGAACGTCCCGCTGGACAAGACGACCAGGGCGATCACCGACGACGGCCGGATCCGCGCCAGCCTGCCCACGCTGCAGGCGCTGCGCGACGGCGGCGCCCGCGTCGTCGTCGCCGCCCACCTCGGCCGGCCCAAGGGGGCGCCGGACCCGCAGTACTCGCTGGCGCCGGTCGCCGCGCGGCTCGGTGAGCTGCTCGGCACCGAGGTGCCGCTGGCCGCCGACGTCGCCGGGGACGACGCCCGTGCCAAGGCGGGCGCGCTGGGCGACGGCGACGTCCTGCTGCTGGAGAACGTCCGCTTCGAGGCCGCGGAGACGTCGAAGGACGACGCCGAGCGGGGCGAGCTGGCCGACCGGCTGGCCGCCCTCGCCGACGTCTACGTCGACGACGCGTTCGGCGCCGTGCACCGCAAGCACGCCTCGGTGTACGACGTGGCGCAGCGGCGGCCGCACGTCGCCGGGCGGCTGGTGGCCACCGAGCTCGACGTGCTCACCCGGCTGACGCAGGACCCCGAGCGGCCCTACGTCGTGGTGCTCGGCGGCTCGAAGGTCAGCGACAAGCTCGCCGTCATCGAGGCGTTGCTGCCGAAGGTCGACCGGCTGCTGGTCGGCGGCGGGATGTGCTTCACCTTCCTGGCCGCCCAGGGCCACGGCGTGGGCCGCTCGCTGCTGGAGGCCGACCAGGTCGAGACCTGCCGGCGGCTGCTGTCCGAGGCGGGCGACCGCATCGTGCTGCCGCTCGACGTGGTCTGCGCGCCGGAGTTCAGCGCCGAGGTGGAGACGACCACCGTCTCCGTCGAGTCGATCCCGGACGGGCAGATGGGCCTGGACGTCGGCCCCCGCACGGTGGAGGCCTTCGGCCGCGAGCTCGGCGGTGCCCGCACCGTCTTCTGGAACGGCCCGATGGGCGTGTTCGAGCTGGCGCCGTTCCAGGCCGGCACCCGCGGGGTGGCCGAGGCGGTGGCCGCGGTCGACGGCCTGTCGGTCGTCGGCGGCGGAGACTCGGCCGCCGCGGTCCGCCAGCTGGGCCTGGACGAGGCCGCCTACGGCCACATCAGCACCGGCGGCGGCGCGTCGCTGGAGTACCTCGAGGGCCGGGAGCTGCCCGGCCTCGCGGTGCTCGCCGACTGAGCGAGGAGGACGGACATGGCACGCAGGGGCACCCCGGTCCGCCGCGAGGGACGCCGGCCGCTCATCGCGGGCAACTGGAAGATGAACCTCACCCACCTCGAGGCGATCGGGCTGGTGCAGAAGCTCGCCTTCAGCCTCAAGGAGCCCGAACTGGAGGCCGCCGAGGTCGTCGTCCTCCCGCCGTTCACCGCGCTGCGCAGCGTGCAGACGCTCGTGGCCGGCGACAAGCTCGAGATCGGCTACGGCGCGCAGGACCTCTCGGTGCAGGACTCCGGCGCCTACACCGGCGAGGTCAGCGGCGCGATGCTCGCCGCGCTGGCCTGCCGCTACGTCGTCGTCGGCCACTCCGAGCGGCGCGCGCTGCACGGTGAGGACGACACCGTGGTGGCCGGCAAGGTCCAGGCGGCGCTGCGGCACGGCCTGGTGCCGATCCTCTGCGTGGGGGAGGGGCTGGAGGTCCGCCGCGCCGGCGAGCACGTCGCGCACTGCACGACCCAGCTCGACGCCGCGCTCGAGGGGCTGACCGCCGAGCAGCTCACCGGGCCCGGCGAGGGGACGGGCATCGTGATCGCCTACGAGCCGGTGTGGGCGATCGGCACGGGCGAGGTCGCCACCCCCGAAGACGCTCAGGAGGTGTGCGGTGCCGTCCGGTCACGGCTCGCCGAGCGTTTCGGCGCCGAGACGGCCGGGATCGTCCGTATCCTCTACGGCGGGTCGGTGAAGGCCGCGAACACGGCCGGGATCCTGGCCGGGCCGGACGTCGACGGGGCACTCGTCGGCGGCGCCAGCCTGGACGGCGACGAGTTCGCGCAGATCTGTCGGACAGCCGCCGACGTCGGCTGACCGCCGCCGCCGGACGGGCGGGGAGCGGGTGGGGTTGGACAGCACGTTGGAGCGGGGCCCCGCCTGGGCGCGGGGCACCCGCGGCCGGGTGGCCGGCATCGCCGCCGTCGTCCTGCTGGTGGTCGGGGTCGCGGTCAGCTGCGCCGGCGCCGGCGAGGACAACGCCGCCCTCCCCGTCTTCGGCGGCGGCCCCGACACCGGGGTCACCGGGGTCCGGGCGCCGTCCGAGGCCACCGGGGGCACGCTGCGGGTGGTGACCGGCGAGGTCGACAACCTCGATCCGCAGCGCTCCTACCTGCCGGGTGTGTGGAACCTGATGCGGCTCTACACCCGCACCCTGGTCAGCTACTCGTCCGAGCCCGGCCGCACCGGCGAGCTGGTCCCCGATCTCGCCACCGACCTGGGCACCACGCCCGACGGCGGCGCCACCTGGACCTTCACCCTCCGCGAGGGCACCCGGTTCGAGACCGGCCAGCCGATCACCTCGCGCGACGTGAAGTACGGCATCGAGCGCTCGTTCGCCTCCGACGTCGTCGTCGGCGGGCCCACCCGGGTCGTCGAGCTGCTCGACGACCCCGCCAACCCCTACGCCGGCCCCTACCAGGACGAGACCCCCGGCCGGCTGGGCCTGGCCTCGGTCGAGACGCCGGACGACCGCACGATCACCTTCCGGCTGCGCGCGCCGCAGCCGGACTTCCCCTACGTCATGGCGCTGCCCTCGAGCAGCCCGGTCCCGGCGGACCACGACACCGGCGGGGCCTACGGCCTCGACCCGGTGTCCTCGGGCCCGTACGCGATCGCCACGCGGGACGACGTCACCGGCATCGTGCTCGAGCGCAACCCGCAGTGGGACCCGGCCACCGACGACCTGCGCACCGCCCTGCCCGACCGCGTCGTGGTCCGCACCGGGCTGACCGGTGTGCAGCGCGACCAGGCCCTGCTGGCCGGATCCGCCGACGTCGACATCTCCGGCTCCGGCATCCAGGCGCCGACGACCGCCCGCCTCGGTGCGGGGACCGGGGGCGAGGTGCCGCTGACCGACCGCATCGACGAGGTGGCCAACAACGTCGTCCGGTTGCTCGCGCTGCCCACCGACGTCGCACCGTTCGACGACCCGGCCTGCCGGGCCGCGGTCGCCGCCGTCGTGGACCGCGCCGCCGTGCAGGAGGTGCTCGGCGGGCCGGCGGAGGCCGTGCGCACCTCGCAGCTGTGGCCGCCCGGTGTGGACGGGGGCCCGGAGGACGCCGACCCGACCGCCGACCCGGCCGCCGCCGAGGAGTCCCTGGCCGCGTGCGGGCAGCCGGAGGGCTTCCGCACCGTGCTCGCCGTCCCGGACGCCCCCACCGGTGTGGCCGTCGCCGAGGAGGTGGCCGGGCAGCTGTCCGGCATCGGCATCGAGGCCGAGGTGCGCCCGCTCGACGCGCCGAGCTTCTACGCGACCGAGGTCGGCAACCCCGACCGGGTCCGCGACAACGGCATCGGCATCGTGCTGGCCACCTGGACCGCCGACGTCCCGACCCCCGGGTCCTTCCTCGTCCCGCTGGTCGACGGCCGGTCGGTGAGCACGGTCGGCAACACCAACTTCGCGCGGCTTCGCGACCCGGCACTCGACGGGCTCATCGACGCCGCCCGGGCGGCCGCCGGCGACCCCGAGGCGGCCCGCGCCGCCTGGCGGGAGGTGGCGACGGCGGCCGTCGCGACGGGCGCGTACGTGCCGCTGGCGGAGTCGCGGGTGCAGCTGCTGGCCGGGCAGCGGCTGCGCAACGGCGTGGTGATGGGCCCCTACACGAGCTACGACCTGGCGACCGCAGGCGTCGCCTGACCGCCGCCTGGCCGGGGGGACGCCGCCGGTCGGTTACCCTCGGGGCATGGTCGAGTTGGTCCTCAACGTGCTGCTGGTGCTCACCAGCGTGCTCCTCGTGGTGCTGATCCTGTTGCACCGCGGCAAGGGCGGGGGCCTGTCCTCGATGTTCGGCGGCGCGGTCTCCTCGCAGCTGTCCGGCTCCTCGGTGGTGGAGAAGAACCTCAACCGGCTGACCGTCTTCATCGGCCTGATCTGGACGGTCTGCATCATCGGCCTCGGCATCCTGCTCAAGGTCTGAAGAAGGACCCCGCGTCCCCCCATCCCTCGCAGGCTCGGGACGGGTCCCTGACGCGGGGCCGTTCCAGCACGGCACCACGCTCGGGACGGGGCCGACGACGGGCGGGCGAAGGCCGAGGTCAGCGGGACCAAAGTCCTCTCCACCCCTTCTCCCAGGCCATAGACTGCCCCAGCGGCCGCTGGTCGCCGCACACCGCTGAGACGCGCAGGGGGCACTGGTGGCTGGTGGTAACGCGATCCGGGGGACGCGGGTCGGCGCGGGGCCGATGGGGGAGGCCGAGCGCGGCGAGGCCGCACCTCGTCGCCGGGTGCCCTTCTGGTGCGCCTCCGGGCACGAGACCCAGGTCTCCTTCGCCTCCGAGGCCGAGGTGCCCGAGCTCTGGGACTGCCCGCGCTGCGGCCTGCCCGCCGGCCAGGACCAGGCGGCCCCGCCGCCGGCGCCGCGTACTGAGCCCTACAAGACCCACCTGGCCTACGTCCGCGAGCGGCGCAGCGACGCCGACGGCGACGCCCTCCTCGAGGAGGCGCTGGCCAAGCTGCGGGCCCGCCGCGGCGCCTGAGAGGACCCCTGCGCCTGAGAGGACCCCGTCCTCGCCGCCCTTCGTAGGCTCCGGGCGGGGCCCGGGACGGGACCGCGTCTAGTCCTGGGGCGGGCGCGGCTGCGGCACCGGGGTGTACGCCACCCAGGCCGCCCGCTCCCAGTTCCAGTAGCAGCCCGGGTGCCCGGTCCGTTCCCGGCGGACGAGGAGCCGTGCCTCGCGCTCGGTGCGGAGGACGGCGAGGGCGGGGAGCGTCATCCCGGGTCTCCTCGGGGGTTGCGGAACGATGGCTGCGGAACGGGCCGGGGACCTGCCGGCCGCGGACCGCAGTGTGCTCGCAGCCGCGGCCGCACGCCAGGGCCGGGAGGCCCCCGGTCAGGACCGCCCGTCGAGCTCCCCGGCGGCCTCGGCGTCCAGCAGCCAGCGGGTCGCCCGGCGACCGTGGACCCCGGCCGCGGGCAGCTCCCGCGGCGTCGCCCCCCCGCTCAGCGCCCGGGCCACCGCCGGCGCCTTCGCCGTCCCGGAGACCAGCAGCCACACCTCCTCGGCCGCGTTGATCGCGGCGAAGCCCAGGCTGACGCGGGTCGGCGGCGGCTTCGGGCAGTCGCGCACCGCGACCACCGGCCGCTCGTCGGAGACGGCGGGGGTGTCCGGGAAGATCGAGGCCACGTGCCCCTCGGGGCCCATGCCGAGCAGCAGCACGTCGATGCGGGGGAGCGACCCGCCCTCCGGCGCCGCCGCGGCCAGCTGCTCGGCGTACCAGGCGGCGGCCTCCTCCGGCTCGGCGAAGCCGGCGTCCGAGGCCGGTATCGCGTGCACCCGCTCCGCCGGGACGCCGGCTGGGTCCAGCAGCGCCCGCCGGGCACCCAGCTCGTTGCGGTCGTCGTCGCCGGCGGGCACCCAGCGCTCGTCGCCCCACCAGACGTCGACCGCGGTCCAGTCCACCCGCTCCCGGGCCGGCTCGCGGACCAGGTCGGCGACCCGCTCGAGGACGGCGGTGCCGATACCCCCGCCGGTGAGGACCACCGACGCCGTCCCGTGCACCACCTGGGCGGCGGCCAGCCGGGCGACCAGCGCCGCGGCCACGGCCCGGGCCAGCCGGTCGGCGTCGGGCTCGACGACGACGTCCGGGGGAGGGGAGCCCCCCGCGGCCAGGTCGGCGGCGATCCGGTCGCCGGGTGGGAGCGTCACGGGACGGCCTGCCCGGGGTCCCGCGCGCCCCGGTCGGCGTCGTCGATGCCCTGCTGGGCCACCTCGTCGGTGCCCTCGGAGTCCGGCGGGACGGCCGGCAGCGTCGGTCCGCCGCTGCCGGCGTTCTCCTCGGCGGGGTCGAACCACACGTACTCGCGCACCGCGGAGCGGTGTGCCAGGTCCGGGACGCCGGTGGTGGCCTCCAGTGCCTCCGCGAACGGCTCGTCGGGGTCCAGCCGGCGCAGCTCCTCGCCGACCAGGTCCCCGAGCTGGCGGTCGGGCAGGGCCACGGTCGCCTCGGGCCGGTACGGCTGGGTGATGACCGCTCCGCCGCGCCGGTCGGCCTCCACCCGGACCTGCTCGTCCTGGTCGAGGTCCAGCACCACGGCCGAGACGCCGCTGGGGCCGGGGCGCCGCTCGCTGGACACCACCGGGACCTCGCAGCCGGAGCGCGCGCTGAGCCAGCCGGCCAGCAGCAGCGCGGTGGCGTGGCCGGGGTCGCCCTCCACCCGGCCGCCCAGCACCCGGACGGCGTCGCCGCGCCGTCCGGACACCGAGTCCACCGTCGAGGTGAGCGTCGAGCGCCACGGCGTGCTGCGGGTCCAGGCCAGGTCCGTGTCGCCGGGGGCGTAGTCCTCGGCGCGGGCGCGCAGCGCGGTCAGCTGGTCCTCGGCCATCGAGCTGTCGGTGATCCGCCGGTCGGCGATCACCGCGAGCGCGTCGGTCGCCAGCTGCTCCGGGGGCGTGCCGTGCCACCAGGTCACGACCGGCGCGTCGGCCGCCAGCAGTGGCAGCACCACCGACTCGGCGTGCAGCGCCAGGCGGCCGTACATGCGCATGACCACGGCCTCGCCGGGGCCCAGCCGGCCGCCGATGAGCACCTCGGCGTCCAGCCGCGGGGTCGGCGCCTCGACCTGCCGGCGCACGACGATGAGCAGCCGGCAGGGGTGCTGCTCGGCAGCGGCCGTCGCGGCCTCTTCGGCCTCGGCGACCCGGTTCTCGTCGGCCACGACCACCAGGGTCAGCGCGACGCCGGAGAGCACCGCGCCCCCGGTGCGCCGCTGCGCGGCCAGCTCCTTGACCACCGCGGAACCCGTGGTGTCCCAGAGCGTCGTCATCGGGTCGTCTCCTCGCGGTCGGCGGTCACGGGCCCTCCTCGCTGGCGCTCGTCGGCCCGTGCCCGGGCGGTGCTGTGCCTCCGCGTGCCCTCGCGAGCTCGGTCACGGGCCCTCCTCGCTGGCGCTCGTCGGCCCGTGCCCGGGCGGTGCTGTGCCTCCGCGTGCCCTCGCGAGCTCGGTCACGGGCGCCGCCACCGGCGGCCCTCGGCGGCGAGCATCTCGTCGGCCGCTCGCGGCCCCCACTCACCGGCCCGGTACGGCTGGGGCGTCGTCCCGGCCCAGAACTCCTCGAGCGGGTCGATCACCGCCCACGACGCCTCCACCTCGTGGTTCCGGGGGAACAGCGTGGCGTCGCCGAGCAGGACGTCGAGCAGCAGCCGCTCGTAGGCCTCGGGGCTGGCCTCGGTGAACTGCTCGCCGTAGAGGAAGTCCATCGCGACGTCGCGGACCTCCATCACGCTGCCGGGCACCTTCGACCCGAACTTGAGGGTCATGCCCTCGTCGGGCTGCACGCGGATGACCAGCTGGTTGTTGCCCAGCTCCTCGGTGTCGGTGTCGGCGAAGGGCAGGTGCGGGGCCCGCTTGAAGACCAGCGCGATCTCGGTGACCCGGCGTGGCAGCCGCTTGCCGGTCCGCAGGTAGAACGGCACCCCGGCCCAGCGGCGGGTCTCCACGCCCAGCCGGACGGCGGCGTAGGTCTCGGTGGTCGACTGCGGGTCGACGCCCTCCTCCTGCCGGTAGCCGGTGGCCCGCTGCCCGGCCAGCCAGCCCTGCTCGTACTGGCCGCGGACGGCGAAGGTCGCGAGGTCCTCGGGCAGGGACACCGCGCGCAGCACCTTGAGCTTCTCGGTGCGGATCTCCTCGGCGGAGAACTCGACCGGCTCCTCCATCGCGGTCAGCGCCAGCAGCTGCAGCAGGTGGTTCTGCAGCACGTCACGGGCGGCGCCGGTCTGCTCGTAGAACTGCGCCCGCCCGCCGATCCCGACGTCCTCGGCCATGGTGATCTGCACCGAGTCCACGTGGTTGCCGTTCCACACCGGCTCGAACAGGGTGTTGGCGAACCGCAGCGCCATCAGGTTCTGGACGGTCTCCTTGCCCAGGTAGTGGTCGATGCGGAAGACGTCCTCGGCGGTGAAGACGGAGTCGACCAGCTCGTTGAGCGCGCGGCTCGAGGCCAGGTCGGTGCCGAAGGGCTTCTCGACGACCACCCGGCGCCACCGGTCGGGGGTGCTGTCGGCCATGCCGGTGCGCTGCATCTGCTTGAGCACGACGGGGAACATCGCCGGCGGGATGGACAGGTAGAAGGCGGCGTTGCCGCCGATGCCGTGGGAACCCTCGAGCTCGCCGAGGGTGGCGGCCAGCTCGTCGAAGGCGTTGTCGTCGTCGAACGAGCCCTGGACGAAGCGCACGCTGGCGGCCAGCCGCTCCCAGACCTCCTCCCGCCACGGGGTGCGGGCGGCCTTCTGCGCGGCGGAGCGGGCCAGCTCGGCGAAGTCCTCGTCGCCCCAGTCGCGGCGGGCGAAGCCGAGGAGGGCGAAGTTGGTGGGCAGCAGACCGCGGTTGGCCAGGTCGTAGACGGCCGGCAGGAGCTTCTTGCGGGCGAGGTCCCCGGTGATGCCGAAGACGACGAGGGCGCAGGGCTCGGGTACGCGGGGCAGCCGCCGGTCCCGCGGATCGCGCAGCGGATTGGAGATCATGGTCCGTCCTCGAGGTCGGAGAGGGACCCGTCGTCCGGCGCGGCGGTGCACCGGACGGCGGGGGAGTGCCGAGCTGCTCCGATTCTCCGTCTCGGCGGGGGAACCGCTCGGTGAGCACAGTCGCGGCGCAGCGGACCGCCGGCCGGGGGCGCCCCTCGCCCTCGGGCTCCGACGGCGCCGGTCCCCACGCACCGGCCCGGCCGGTGCGCGGGGACCCGGGGATCAGGCCTTGTCCTCCAGCTGGGTGCGCACCGTCCCGGTGAGCTCGTCCCAGGAGTCCACGAACTTCTGCACGCCCTCGTCCTCCAGCACGCGGAAGACGTCGTCGAGGTCGACCCCGGCGTCGGCGATCGACTGCATCACCGCGGCGGCCTCGTCGTAGGTCTTCTGCACCGGGGTGCCCGGCTCGCCGTGGTCGGCGTAGGCCCGCAGCGTCTTCTCCGGCATGGTGTTGACCGTCCCCGGCGCGATCAGCTCGCTGACGTAGAGCGTGTCGGGGTAGTCGGGGTTCTTCACGCCGGTCGAGGCCCACAGCGGCCGCTGCGGCCGCGCGCCCTCGGCCTCCAGGGCCTTCCAGCGGTCGGAGGAGAAGACCTCCTCGTAGGCCTGGTAGGCCAGCTGCGCGTTGGCCAGCGCCGCCTTGCCCTTCAGCGCGGCGTCGGCACCCGCCTTGTCCAGCCGCTTGTCGATCTCGCTGTCCACGCGGGACACGAAGAACGAGGCCACGGAGGCGATGCCCTCGAGCGAGCCGCCGTCGGCGACCCGCTGCTCCAGGCCCGAGAGGTAGGCGTCCATGACGGCCCGGTAGCGCTCGAGGCTGAAGATGAGGGTGACGTTGACGCTGATGCCCTTGGCGATGGACGTCGTGATCGCCGGCAGGCCCGCCTCCGTCGCCGGGATCTTGATGAACAGGTTGGGCCGGTCGACCAGCCACCACAGGTGCGCGGCCTCGGCGGCGGTCGCGTCGGTGTCGTGCGCGAGGCCGGGCGCGACCTCCAGCGACACCCGGCCGTCGCCGGGCTGCCGCTGCGCCAGCGGCGCCAGCAGGTCGCAGGCGTCCCGGACGTCGGAGGCGGTGATGGTGCGCAGCGCCTCCTCCACGCTCACCTGCCGGACGGCGAGGGCGTGCAGCTGGTCGTCGTAGGAGTCCGACCCGCCGATCGCCGCGGCGAAGATGGTCGGGTTGGTGGTGACGCCGACGACGCTGTACTCGTCGACCAGCGACTGCAGGTTCCCGCTGCGGATGCGGTCGCGGGAGAGGTCGTCGAGCCAGACGGCGACCCCGGCCGACGACAGCTCGGCCAGCTTCTCGTTCTGTGCCATGTCTCTGCCTTCCGTTCTGACTGGGCCGGGGGCCTCAGCGGTCGCCGGTCGGGTGGGGGAGCCCGCCGGTCGCTGCAACCGGTCCGGCGGGGACGGCGTTCCCGGAACGGGCCGCCTCGAGGCTCTCGCGGGCGGCGGCCACGACCGCCTCGTCGGTCAGGCCGAACTCCTCGTAGAGGACGGAATAGGCGGCGCTGGCCCCGTAGTGGGTGAGGCCGACGATCCGGCCGGCGTCGCCGACGAACTCCCGCCACCCCATGGGCACGCCGGCCTCGACGCTGACCCGGGCGCGCACGGTGGGCGGCAGCACCTCGTCCTTGTAGGCCTGGTCCTGGTCGGCGAACCACTCGACGCAGGGCACCGAGACCACCCGGGTCGGCACGCCCTCGGCCTCCAGCCGCTCGCGGGCGGCGACGGCGATCTGCACCTCGGACCCGGTGCCGAGCAGGATCACCTCGGGGCTGCCGCTCGACGCCTCGGCCAGGACGTAGGCCCCGCGCGCCACGCCCTCGGCGGAGGCGAACTGCGACCGGTCGAACACCGGGAGGTTCTGCCGGGACAGCAGCAGGCCGGCCGGGCGGTCGTTGTTCTCGAGGATCGTCCGCCAGGCGACGGCGACCTCGTTGGCGTCGGCCGGGCGGACGACGTCCAGCCCGGGCATGGCCCGCAGCGCCGCGACGTGCTCGATCGGCTGGTGCGTCGGGCCGTCCTCGCCCAGGCCGATGGAGTCGTGCGTCCAGACGTAGACCACCGGCAGCTGCATGAGCGCGGCCAGCCGCACCGCGCCGCGCATGTAGTCCGAGAAGGTGAGGAAGGTGCCGCCGTAGACCCGCGTGCCGCCGTGCAGCGCGATCCCGTTCATGATCGCGCCCATGCCGTGCTCGCGGACGCCGAAGTGCAGCGTGCGCCCGTACGGCCCGCCCGACCACATCTTCGTCTGCCGGTCGGCCGGCAGGAACGACGGTTCGCCCTTGACCGCGGTGTTGTTGCTCTCCGCCAGGTCGGCCGAGCCGCCCCACAGCTCGGGCAGCCGCGGGTAGAGCGCGGCCAGCACCTCGCCGGAGGCCTTGCGGGTGGCCACGCCCTTCGGGTCGGCGTCCCAGCTCGGGAGGTCCTTGCCGAAGCCCTCCGGCAGGGTGCGGGTGCGCATGCGCTCGAGCAGCGTGGCGGCGTCGGGGTCCGCGCGCTGCCAGGCGGCGAACCGCTCGTCCCATGCGGCGCGCTCCTCGCGCCCCCTGTCGACGACGGAGCGGGCGTGGGCGAGCACCTCGTCGTCCACCTGGAAGGTCTGCTCCGGGTCGAAGCCGAGGATCTCCTTGGTGGCGCGCACCTCGTCCTCGCCGAGTGCCGAGCCGTGGGAGGCACCGGTGTTCTGCTTGTTCGGTGCCGGCCAGGCGATGATCGTCCGCAGCACGACCAGCGAGGGGCGGCCGGTCTCGGCCTTGGCGGCCGCGAAGGCGGCGTCGACCGCCGCGAGGTCCTCGCCGTCGTCGACGTGCTGGACGTGCCAGCCGTAGGCCTCGTAGCGCTTGCCGACGTCCTCGGTGAAGGCGACGTTCGTGTCGTCCTCGATGGAGATCCGGTTGTCGTCGTAGACGAGGACGAGGTTGCCCAGCTGCTGGGTGCCGGCCAGGGACGAGGCCTCGCCGCTGACGCCCTCCTCCATGTCGCCGTCGGAGGCGAAGCACCACACGGTGTGGTCGAACAGGCTCTCGCCCTCGGGGGCGTCGGGGTCGAGCAGGCCGCGCTCGCGGCGGGCGGCCATCGCCATCCCGACCGCGTTGCCGACGCCCTGGCCGAGCGGGCCGGTCGTCGTCTCCACGCCCGGGGTGTGGTTGACCTCGGGGTGGCCCGGGGTCTTCGAGCCCCAGGTGCGCAGCGCCTGCAGGTCCTCGAGCTCCAGGCCGTACCCGGAGAGGTAGAGCTGGATGTAGAGGGTCAGGCTCGAGTGGCCCATCGAGAGGACGAACCGGTCACGGGCCACCCAGTTCGGGTCGCTGGGGTCGTGCCGGAGCCACCTGTGGAACAGCAGGTACGCGGTCGGGGCCATGCTCATCGCCGTCCCCGGGTGGCCGTTGCCCACCTTCTGGACGGCGTCCATCGCCAGCACGCGCGCGGTGTCGATGGCGCGGCGGTCGAGCTCCCCGAAGCCCTCGGGCAGGGTGGGGTGCGGCTGGCGCGGGTCGCCGGTCGGGGCCTCGGTGGCGGCCTCGGCCGGGGCCTCGGACTCGGTGCTCTGTGTTCCCATGTGTCGTGCTCCCTCGGGTCGGCCGTGCGGGACCGCCCGGGTGGTCTGCGGCGACCTGCCAGGCCCGGGCGGACGGCGGTGCCTGGCTCCAGCGACCGGCCACGCGGTCCTCGCGGCCCGACCCCGGACCAGGACGCACCGTCGTCGTCGACGTCGGCCCTACCCGCTGCGTGCGCAGCACCAACGTGCACGACCCTAGTGGTCCGCCCGGGGAGGAGACCCTGGTCATGCCGACCGGAGCCAGGGGTGGCCGCGGGCTACAGTTGGTCCGTTCTCCCGTCCCCGGTCGAAAGGGACCCCGTGCTGTCTCCGTACCTGGTGGAGCCGTGCCCGGTGGTGCCCTGCCCGTGCGCCGACCAGCCGTCGGTGGCCGCCCGGTGACGACGCTCTCCGAACGTCCCACCGTCCAGCGCCGTCGTCGGCTCCCGGCCACGGTCCGGGCGTACGTGGCGCTGACCAAGCCGCGGATCATCGAGCTGCTGCTGGTCACCACGCTGCCGGCGATGATGCTGGCCTCGGGCGGGCTGCCCTCGTGGGAGCTGCTGCTGGCCACCATGGCCGGCGGCACCCTCGCCGCGGCCGCGGCCAACGTCTTCAACTGCTGGTACGACCGCGACATCGACCGGCTCATGCACCGGACCGAGCGGCGCCCGCTGGCGACCGGCGAGGTCACGCCGCGCGCGGCGCTGGTGTTCGGGGCGGTGCTCACCGTGCTGTCGGTCGCGCTGCTGTGGGTGACGACGACGCCGCTGGCCGCGGTGCTCGCCACGGGCGCGATCGCCTACTACGCGGTCGTCTACACGATGGTGCTCAAGCGGCACACCCGGCACTCGACGCTGTTCGGCGGCGTCCCCGGGGCGGCGCCGGTGCTCATCGGGTGGGCGGCGGTCACCGGGACGGTGGCCTGGCCCGCGGTGGTGTTCTTCGGCGTCGTCTTCTGCTGGCAGCTGCCGCACTTCTGGGCGCTGGCCATGCGCTTCCGCGCCGACTACGCGCGGGCCGACGTCCCGATGCTGCCGGTGGTGGCCACCGAGCTCTCGGTCGGCCGGCAGACCGTCGTCTGGACCTGGCTCACCGTCGCGGTCTCGCTGCTGCTGTGGCCGGTGGCCGACGGCTTCGGCATCGGGTGGATCTACACCGGCGCCGCCGCCGCGCTGGGCGCCTGGTTCGTCGTCGAGGCGCACCGGCTGCTGCGGCGCATCCGCTCGGGTGCGGAGACCCGGCCGATGCAGCTGTTCCACATCTCGATCTCCTACATGGCCCTGTTGTCGGTCGCGATCATCGTCGACGTCCTGGTCTGAGCCGGACCGTCCCGGCCCCGCCGTGACGCCGCGGTGACGGACATCCCCTAGCCTGTGCGGCGCCTGCCGGATGCTGTTGGGGAGGCCGCGATGCGGGATGGTCGACGGGCGTCACTTCTCCTGCTGGCCACGCTGCTCGGCGCGCTCGCCGGGCCGACGTCGGCGCAGGCGGTCCCGCCCCTGGAGGCAGCCGACCCCGAGCTCCTCGTGACCGGCCTCGCGGGCGGTTCGGGCAGCACGGTGGGACCCGACGGTGCGCTGTACGTGCCCGAACCCGTCTCGGGGGAGGTCTCCCGGATCGACCCGAGGACCGGAGCGACGACGGTCGTCGCCTCGTGCCTGCCTCCGCAGGTGCTGGTGGGAGACGCCGGCGGCACCATGGACGTCGCGTTCCTCGGCTCGACGATGTACGCCCTCACCTCGTTGGTCAGCGAGGACGTCGGTGGCAGCGCCGTCACCGGTGTCTTCCGCGTCGAGGACGAAGACACCTGCGAGGTCGTCGCCGACATCGGCGCGTGGACGATGGAGAACCCGCCGCCCCCGGACTTCGACTTCTTCGTGCCCAGCGGTGTGCCGTACGCGATGGAGGCATACCAGGCCGGCTTCCTCGTCACCGACGGGCATGCCAACCGCGTGCTGCAGGTCACCTTGGACGGCCGGGTCCGCACGGTGCTGCAACTCGGCAACGTCGTCCCGCTCGGTCTGGACGTGGTGGACCGCGCGGTGTACCTCACGCTGGCCGGCCCGGTCCCGCACCTGCCCGAGGATGGCCAGGTGCTGTCGCTGGACGTGGAGTCGGCCGATTCCGAGCTCGTCGCCTCGGGTGGACGGTTGCTGGTCGACGTGGAGGCCGGCCGGGAGGCGCTGTACGCGCTCGCACAGGGCGACTTCCCCGAGGGCGCGACAGAGGGGTCACCGGCCCTGCCGGACACCGGTCAGCTGCTGGTCGCGGACCGGGACGGCGGCCTCGACGTGGTCGCCGCCGGACTGGACCGCCCGACGTCGATGGAGGTCGTCGACGGGAACGCCTACGTGGTGACCTACGACGGCGAGGTGTGGCGGGTCGAGGGCTTGCCCGGCGGCCGGCACCGCTGACCCGGCGGGGTCCCGCGGTCCGGCCCCGCCGGCCGGCAACGGACAGGTGGCGGCTCCCGCCGAGGGGGCCGGTTCCCGCTCGGTACGCCCGAGCGCCCGCAGGGCACGCCGGAGCCTCCGGATCCTGAAGCAGGGCCTCGACGTCCGGCGCTCCCGGCGTCGGGTGTCGGTGGCGCCCGCGCTCCGGGGCAGCCACCCCATCCCTGTGCCGACGCGGGGGACGGTGCGGGTGTGCCCGACGCGCGCGGCTGGGGCGTCGTCGACTCCGCTGAGACGCCCGGGGGCTGTAGGCGGGGGAGGAGGTCGAGCACGAGGCCCCGGAGCCGAACGGCTACGCGTATCGGGGCGGGTCGCTGCGTGGCTGGCCGGGCTCCCACGCCGCTCCGGCGCTCGTGCCCGCGGGAACGTGAACAACGGCGAGAGTGAGCCCGGTCCTCGTCAGCGGGTGGCGGATGCCGGGACCTGCGAGGGACTCAGCGGGAGCTCGGACGCCGGCCCACGGACAGACCAGACCAGCCGCGCGGTGAACGCCGTCACCAGCACCGCGCCGAGCATGTGCAGCAGCACCAGCGCGATCGGCAGGTCTGTGAAGTACTGCACGTAGCCGACGACGCCCTGGGCCAGCTGCACGACGAGCAGGTCGCGCGCGGCCCGCGTGACCCGGCCGGGGGCGTCGGTGGCGTACAGGGCCACGAGCAGCGCGACGGTCAGCCCGACCAGGAGGAACACCGCGTCGGCGTGCAGCTGGCTGATCAGCTCGACGTCGAAGCCCATCCGGTCGCCGGTCGGGACGTCGTTCGCGTCGACGTCCCCGCTGTGCGGCCCGCTGCCGGTCACCAGCGTGCCGAGCACCAGGACGACGGCCGTGACGGCGGCGGTGCCAGTCACCAGCAGGGCCAGCGGACGGCGCAGCAGCGGCCGGCCCACCCCCGGCTCGCGGGACCGCAGCCACAGCACGGTGGCCAGCGCGACGAGGACGGTGGACACCAGGAAGTGCGCCGCGACCGTCCACGGGTTCAGGCCGGTGAGCACGGTGACCCCGCCGAGCAGCGCCTGCGCGGGGATGCCGAGGAAGGTCAGGACGGCGAGCGGGCGCAGGTCCCGGCGCGCGGACCGCCACACCGCGACGACGGTGGCGACGGCGACCGCGGCGAGGACGAAGGTGAGCAGCCGGTTGCCGAACTCGATGACACCGTGGCCGGCCAGCTCCGGGGTGGCCACGAAGCTCTCGCTCGTGCACCGCGGCCAGGTCGGGCAGCCCAGGCCCGAGCCGGTGAGCCGGACGGCGCCGCCGGTGACGACGATGGCGCCGTTGGCGACGGCGTTGGCCAGGGCGAGCCGCGAGACGACGGCAGGGGAGACCGGCACGCCCCGATGCTAGGTGCTGGTCCGGCCCGTCCGAGGTGGAGCGGGTGGTGATCCCGGACCCCACGGGACGACCCGCCGGCGCGGCCGCCGCTCGACGGCCGGCCGGGGTGGGGCCGGAGGGTCACGGTGGGGGTGCGGGACGGCGCCCCCGACCGGCCCCGACGGCCGCCGTCCGGACGGGTCCGGCGTGGCGTCGGTCACAGGGTCGGCGGGACGGGTGTGCGGCACCGCTCCCACCGGCCCGGTCTTAGGTGACCCTTGCTTGCGCGCCCCGCGAAATAGGCAACACTCGTGTTGTGGAAAGCGGCACGGTGCAGGTGGGTGGCGGGGCGGGCGCCCCGGCCCGGCCCTCGCCGACCGCCGACGACGGGCGCACGCGGCACCGCGTGACCGCCCTGCTGCTCGAGCACGGCCCGCAGACCGCGACCGAGCTCGCCGGGCGGCTGGGCGTCTCACCGACCGCCGTCCGCCGGCACCTCGACGCGCTGGTGGCCACCGGCCGCGTCGAGGAGCGGCACGCTCCCGGCACCCCGCGCGGCCGGGGCCGGCCCGCCCGGCTGTTCCACCTCACCGACGCCGGCCGCTCGGCCTTCCCGCACGCCTACGACGACCTGGCGCTGACCGCACTGCGGTTCGTCGCGGCGCACGGCGGGCCGGACGCCGTCCGCGCGGTGGCCGAGGCCCAGCTCGCCGGGCTCGAGCAGCGCTGCTCGGCCGCGGTGGAGGCCGCACCGGGGGCCCCGGTCGACCGGGCGCAGGCCCTCGCCGGGGCGCTGACGGCCGAGGGCTACGCTGCCTCGGCCTCGGCGATCTCCAGCGGCGGGCAGCTCTGCCAGCACCACTGCCCGGTCGCGCACGTGGCGGCGGAGTTCCCGCAGCTGTGCGAGGCCGAGACAGCGGTCATCGGCCGGCTCGTCGGCACGCACGTGCAGCGGCTGGCCACGATCGCCCACGGCGACGGGGTGTGCACCACGCACATCCCGGGGCCGGTGCGCCGCGCGAGCGGCGCTGATTACACGCGTGCGGGGAACAGATCGGGCCCCGCGCGCCCTGTACCGGACGAGCGCACGGCGCACCGGCTCCCAGCCGGCGGGCGCCCCGCACCGTCCACCAGCAGCACCCCCACGAACGACCGGGAGAGGACGCCCGCATGACCAGCACGCAGCAGCCGGCAGCCACAGCGGCACAGCCGCTGACGCAGGACGAGCAGATCGCCCAGCTCGGCCGCTACGAGTACGGCTGGGCGGACGCCGACGTCGCCGGGGCCTCCGCCCGCCGCGGCCTGGACGAGGACGTCGTCCGGGACATCTCGGCCCGCAAGAACGAGCCCGAGTGGATGCTCGAGCGGCGGCTCAAGGCCCTCAAGCTGTTCGACCGCAAGCCGATGCCCGACTGGGGCTCGGACCTGTCCGGGATCGACTTCCAGAACATCAAGTACTTCGTGCGCTCCACCGAGGCCCAGGCGACCTCGTGGGAGGAGCTCCCCGAGGACATCAAGAACACCTACGACAAACTGGGCATCCCGGAGGCGGAGAAGCAGCGGCTGGTCGCCGGTGTCGCGGCGCAGTACGAGTCCGAGGTCGTCTACCACAAGATCCGTGAGGACCTCGAGGAGCAGGGCGTCGTCTTCCTCGACACCGACACCGCCCTCAAGGAGCACGAGGACATCTTCCGGGAGTACTTCGGCTCGGTGATCCCCTCGGGCGACAACAAGTTCGCCGCGCTGAACACGGCGGTGTGGTCGGGTGGCTCGTTCATCTACGTGCCGAAGGGCGTGCACGTGGAGATCCCGCTGCAGGCCTACTTCCGGATCAACACCGAGAACATGGGTCAGTTCGAGCGGACGCTGATCATCGTCGACGAGGGCGCCTACGTGCACTACGTCGAGGGCTGCACCGCGCCGATCTACAAGTCGGACTCGCTGCACTCCGCGGTCGTCGAGATCATCGTCAAGAAGAACGCGCGCTGCCGGTACACGACCATCCAGAACTGGTCGAACAACGTCTACAACCTGGTCACCAAGCGGGCGATCGCCCACGAGGGCGCGACCATGGAGTGGGTCGACGGCAACCTCGGCTCCAAGGTCACCATGAAGTACCCGGCGGTCTGGATGACCGGCGAGCACGCCAAGGGCGAGGTGCTCTCCATCGCCTTCGCCGGCGAGGGCCAGCACCAGGACGCCGGCGCCAAGATGGTGCACGCCGCGCCCCACACCTCCTCGACCATCGTGTCGAAGTCCGTCGCCCGCGGCGGCGGCCGTACCTCCTACCGCGGCCTGGTCCAGGTCGACGAGGGCGCGCACGGCTCGAGGTCGACGGTGAAGTGCGACGCGCTGCTGGTCGACACGATCAGCCGGTCGGACACCTACCCGTACGTCGACGTCCGCGAGGACGACGTCGCGATGGGCCACGAGGCGACCGTCTCCCGGGTCAGCGACGACCAGCTCTTCTACCTGATGAGCCGCGGCCTGTCCGAGGACGAGGCGATGGCGATGGTGGTCCGCGGGTTCGTGGAGCCGATCGCCCGCGAGCTCCCGATGGAGTACGCCCTCGAGCTGAACCGCCTGATCGAGCTGCAGATGGAAGGTGCCGTCGGCTGATGTCGGCCAGCAACAACACCCCCGGGACCACCGAGGACGACGCGAACACCACGGGTCTGACCACGGAGTCGGCCACCCTCGCCGGCGAGCTGTTCGGCGAGGGGGTCGGCACCCAGGCCGGCCCGCCCGCCACCCCGGCCGCCGGCACCGGCAGCGCCGGGCAGGCCGCGCCGGGTGCGCACTCGCACGGCGGGCCCGCCCCCACCGGCTCGCCGGCCGAGCGCTTCACCTCGACCGACCCGGACGCCTTCGGCGTGCCCACCGGCCGCGAGGAGACCTGGCGCTTCACCCCCATGAAGCGCATCCGCCCGCTGCTGGACGGCGCCCCGTCGGACGCCCACCTGCAGTGGGACACCGACCTGCCCGAAGGCGTCGAGCTGACCAGCGTCGAGGCCGACGACCCGCTGCTCAAGGGCCTGCCCGAGCCGGTCGACCGGCTGGCGGCGCTCGCCCGGCAGCGCAGCGGCGGCGCGGCCGTCGTCCGCGTGCCCGCCGAGGCCCAGCTCGACCGCCCGGTCACGCTGCGGCTGTCGGGCACCGGCTCGGACGAGGTCGTGTGGGGCCAGCTGGTCGTCGAGGTCGGCGCCTTCGCCCGGGCGACGGTGGTCCTCGACCACAGCGGCCTGGCCCGGTACGCCGGCGGCGTCGCCGTCCTCGTCGGGGACGGCGCGCAGGTCGACCTCGTCTCCGTGCAGGACTGGGCGCCGGGTGCGGTGCACGGCGGGCAGTTCGACGCCGTCGTCGGCCGGGACGCGACCTTCACCCAGGTCGTGGCCACCCTCGGCGGCGACCTGGTCCGGCTGGTGAGCAACGTCCAGTACGCCGGCCCCGGCGGGACGGCGGAGCTGTTCGGCGTCTACTTCTCCGACGAGACCCAGCACCAGGAGCACCGGCTCTGGGTGGACCACGCGGTGCCCAACTGCACCAGCAACGTGCTCTACAAGGGCGCGCTGCAGGGCGAGGGTGCGCGCACGGTCTGGATCGGCGACGTCCGCATCCGGCCCGAGGCCACCGGCACCGACACCTACGAGCTCAACCGGAACCTGGTGCTCACCGACGGCGCCCGCGCCGACTCGGTGCCGAACCTGGAGATCGAGACCGGTGAGATCGTCGGCGCCGGCCACGCCAGCGCCACCGGCCGGTTCGACGACGAGCAGCTGTTCTACCTGTGCTCGCGGGGGATCGACGCCGAGACCGCGCGCCGCCTGGTCGTCCGCGGCTTCTTCGCCGACGTCGTGCAGCGCATCGGCGTCGACGAGCTGCAGGACCGGCTCATGCGCAGCATCGAGGCGCGTCTCGGCGCGCTGCCCGGCCTCGACGAGCAGCCGGTCGAGGTGGCCTGACCCATGGCCTTCGAGCGGGTCTGCGCCCTCTCCGAGGTGCCCCGGAACGGCGCCCTGAGGGTGGAGCTGTCCGACATCGACATCGCCGTCGTCCGGTACGAGGACGACGTCTACGCGGTCCAGGACGTCTGCTCGCACGCCGAGGTCCCGCTGTCCGAGGGCGACGTCGAGGAGTTCCACGGCGCCCCCACCATCGAGTGCTGGCTGCACGGGTCGTGCTTCGACCTGCGCACCGGCGAGCCCACCAACCTGCCGGCCACCGAGCCGGTCGACGTCTACCCGGTCCGCGTGGAGGGGGAGGACGTGTACGTCGACACGGAGGCAAGCGCCGTGTCCGACGACGTCCTCCCCCGCGCGGCCGGCAACTGAGGAGCGAGAAGAGAAGTGTCCGTTCTGGAGATCCGCGACCTGCACGTCAGCGTGGGCGAGGGTGACGACGCCAAGGAGATCCTCAAGGGCGTCGACCTGACCGTCCGCTCGGGCGAGACGCACGCGATCATGGGCCCGAACGGGTCGGGCAAGTCGACCCTGGCCTACTCGATCGCCGGCCACCCGAAGTACACGATCACCGGCGGCACGGTGACCCTCGACGGCGAGGACGTCCTCGCCATGAGCGTCGACGAGCGCGCCCGCGCCGGCCTGTTCCTGGCGATGCAGTACCCGGTCGAGGTCCCCGGCGTCTCGGTGTCGAACTTCCTGCGCACCGCCGCCACCGCGGTCAAGGGCGAGGCCCCCAAGCTGCGCACCTGGGTCAAGGACGTCAAGAGCGAGATGGACCTGCTCGAGATGGACTCCGCCTTCGCCGAGCGCAACGTCAACGAGGGCTTCTCCGGCGGTGAGAAGAAGCGCCACGAGATCCTGCAGATGCGGCTGCTCAAGCCGGCCATCGCGATCCTCGACGAGACCGACTCGGGCCTCGACGTCGACGCGCTGCGGGTCGTCTCCGAGGGCGTCAACCGCACCCGCGAGGAGGGCGACGTCGGCGTCCTGCTGATCACGCACTACACGCGGATCCTCCGCTACATCAAGCCCGACTTCGTGCACGTCTTCGTCAACGGCCGGATCGCCGAGGAGGGCGGTGCCGAGCTGGCGGAGAAGCTGGAGAACGAGGGCTACGCCGCGTACGTCCAGGGCTCGAAGGAGACCGCGAAAGCGTGACCGAGCTCGCGAGGTCACCCATGAGCACGGCGACCCGGGTCACCGGCCCGACGAGCGCCAGCGAGGAGGGGTTGTGACTCAGACTGTCTCGCGTCCCGGTGCCGGGGCGCAGCACGCGCCCCTGCCTCTGGACGTCGAGGCGATCCGGGCGGACTTCCCGATCCTGTCCCGCACCGTGCGGGACGGGAAGCGGCTGGTCTACCTCGACTCCGGGGCCACCTCGCAGAAGCCGCTCAGCGTCCTCGACGCCGAGCGGGACTTCTACCTGACCTGCAACGCCGCGCCGCACCGCGGCGCGCACCAGCTCGCCGAGGAGGCGACCGCCCGGTACGAGGCGGCCCGCGCCACCATCGGCGCGTTCATCGGTGCGCCGGCCGAGGAGGTCGTGTTCACCCGCAACAGCACCGAGGCGATCAACCTGGTCGCCTACGCGCTGTCGAACGCGGCCACGGCCAAGGAGCCGGAGTTCCGGCGGTACGCCGTCGGTCAGGGCGACGAGATCGTCGTCACCGAGATGGAGCACCACGCCAACCTGGTGCCCTGGCAGCAGCTGTGCGAGCGCACCGGCGCGACCCTGCGCTGGCTCGGCCTCACCGACGACGGCCGCCTCGACCTCTCCGACCTCGGCAGCGTGGTCAACGAGCGGACGAAGCTGGTCGCTGTCACCCAGCAGTCGAACATCCTCGGCACGATCAACCCGCTCGCGGAGATCTCCGCGCGGGCCCGCGAGGTCGGCGCCCTGCTGCTGGTCGACGGCGCGCAGTCGGTGCCGCACCAGCCCGTCGACGTCACCACGCTCGGCGCTGACTTCCTGGTGTTCTCCGGGCACAAGATGCTCGGGCCCACGGGCGTCGGCGTCCTGTGGGGCCGCTACGAGGTGCTCGACGCGCTGCCGCCGTTCCTGACCGGCGGCTCGATGATCGAGGTCGTGCGCATGGAGGGCAGTACTTTCATGCCGCCGCCGCAGCGGTTCGAGGCCGGCGTCCCGATGACCGCCCAGGTGATCGGGCTGGCCGCCGCCGTCGAGTACCTGCAGCAGCTGGGCATGGACCGGGTGCAGGCGCACGAGGAGGCGCTGACCGCGTACGCCCTGGAGCAGCTGGCCGCCATCCCCGGCGTCACCGTGATCGGCCCGCCGGACACCGTCGCCCGTGGCGGCGCGGTCTCCTTCACCGTCGAGGGCATCCACCCGCACGACGTCGGGCAGGTGCTCGACGACCTCGGCGTGGAGGTGCGGGTCGGCCACCACTGCGCCTGGCCGGTGGTGCGCCGCTACGGCGTCCCGGCGACGACGCGGGCCACCTTCTACGTGCACACCGGCTACGACGACATCGACGCCCTGGCCGACGGCATCCGGGAAGCCCAGCGCTTCTTCGGTGTTGCACAGGGTGAGGTGAGCTGATGCAGCTGCAGTCGATGTACCAGGAGATCATCCTGGACCACTACCGCAACCCGCACGGACGCGGGCTGCGCGAGCCGTTCGAGGCCGAGGTGCACCACGTCAACCCCACCTGCGGGGACGAGGTGACCCTGCGGGTGCACCTGGACGGCGACACGCTCGCCGACGTCTCCTACGAGGGGATGGGCTGCTCCATCAGCCAGGCGTCGGTGTCGGCGATGTACGACCTCGTCATCGGCCGGCCGGTGGCCGAGGCGCTGGAGACCGGCGAGCACTTCATGACCCTGATGCAGAGCAAGGGCGACGCGTCGGTGGCCGACAAGCTCGAGGACGAGCTGGAGGACGCCATCGCGTTCGCCGGTGTCTCGAAGTACCCGGCGCGCATCAAGTGCGCGTTGATGAGCTGGATGGCCCTCAAGGACGCGTCCGCCCGCGCGCTGGCGGCCGCCCAGACTGGAGGCAAGGCATGAGCGAGACCACCGAGAACGCCACCCCGGCGACCGACGGCGCGCCGGGCGACCTGCCGACCTACAAGTCGGCGTTGCTGGAGGACGTCGAGGAGGCCATGCGCGACGTCGTCGACCCCGAGCTCGGCGTCAACGTCGTCGACCTCGGCCTGGTCTACGGCATCGACGTGGTCGACGACGTCGCGGTCATCGACATGACGCTCACCTCGGCGGCCTGCCCGCTCACCGACGTCATCGAGGACCAGGCGCGTGAGGCCCTCACCGGCGGCCCCGGCCCCGGCCTGGTGGACGACGTGAAGATCAACTGGGTCTGGATGCCGCCGTGGGGCCCGGACAAGATCACCGACGACGGCCGCGAGCAGCTGCGCGCCCTCGGCTTCCGCGTCTGAGGACGTCTGCGCCGCGCGATCATGGCGCCGTGACCGGTTCGTCCGCCCCGACGGTGGTCGCGGCGCCATGGTCGTCCCCGGGCTTCCCTCAGCGCATCGCGGCGAGGCGGACGCCGAACCCGGCCACCGGGTGCCGCTCCCGCCGGGCGCCGACCGCCAGCAGCACGACGCCGACGACGAGAGCGCCGGTGACCGGCAGCGGCAGCGCCGCCACGGCCAGCCCGAGGGCGACGGCGACGGCGGTCCAGGCGCCGATCACCAGCGGCGCACGCACCGCCCGCCACGCGGCCGCGGCCATCACCGCGGCAGCCACGAGCAGCACCAGCACCGGCCGGGTGCTGCCCGGCGCCACGACGGCCCACACCACCGACGGCACGGCAGCGACCATCAGCCCCGGACCCCAGGCCGGCCAGGACGGCCCGTCGGCCAGCCGCGGTCCGGCGCCCAGCAGGAGGCCGAGCGCCGCCGGCAGCGTGTAGGCCTCCAGCACCGACCAGCCGGCCAGGGCGGCGGCCGTCCACGCCGCCACCACCAGCTGCGCCGCACCGGCCCGCCACGCGGGTGAGCCCTCCGGCTCACCGTTCCGCGGGTC
The DNA here is from genome assembly GCF_054050015.1 of Geodermatophilus sp. SYSU D01176. Lineage (NCBI taxonomy): Bacteria > Bacillati > Actinomycetota > Actinomycetes > Geodermatophilales > Geodermatophilaceae > Geodermatophilus > Geodermatophilus sp. SYSU D01176. The sequence goes on from NZ_JBJGYN010000008.1 coordinate 71,914, forward strand.
CGGCGTGTGCCAGACGAACCAGCCCCAAGCGCAGGTGACCAGCCCCTGCGCGGTCAGCTGCACCGCCAGCGCGGCGCGGTCGCCGGCGACGACCAGCAGCACCGCCGCCAGGCCCGCGCACACCGCGCCGGTGACGACGGTGGCCCGCCGCGTCTGCGGATCGAGGACGAGACCCGCGCCGAGCGACGCGGCGTAGAGCAGGCCGAGGGCGCCGGCCGCGACACCGACGCCCAGCAGCCCGCTCGCGGCGGCGATCAGGACCGCTCCCGCCAGGCAACCGACGGCCGCGGGCGCCGCGACGGGCCGGTCCTCGCTCCGCAGCACCGCCACCAGCACGCACGGCAGGGCGGTGAGCACCAGCAGGAGCACCAGCTCCAGCCACCGCGCCCCCGCGACGAGCTGCCCGACGCTCAGTGCCACCAGCGTGCCGCCCGCCCCGAGGGCCGCCGGGAGGAACAGCCCCCGCACCCAGCCGTCGAGCAGCGCCGCGGCGGCCGCGGCGAGCAGCACCCCGGTGTAGCCCGCGAGCATCACCGCGCCGGGTCCCGGGGCGCCCAGCGCGCCGCCGAGCGCCGCACCCGAGACCGCCCCGGTCAGGACCGGGACGGCGGCCGGCGGCCCGAGCAGCGGCGCCAGGTCGCGGTCCAGCCGGGCGACGACCAGCACGAGGGCGGCCGTCGCGGTGAGCGCGACCGACGTCCAGCGGGCAGGCGCGTCGTCGGTCCAGGCGGTCCCCGTGGCGGCGACCACCCCGGCCACCCACCATGGCGCGGTCGTTCCCAGGGCGACCCGCGCGACCAGCCGCCGGGCGCCCACGGCCACACCCAGCCCGACCAGCGCCACCGACAGCACCCCGACGGTGCGGGCGGCCCCGGCCTCCGCGCCGTCCAGGGCCCGCAGCGCGGCGAGCTGCCCGGCGAGCCAGGCGGCGAGCGGCCAGGTCGCCGGGCGGCGCAGCAGCCGGGCGAGGACGAGGAAGACGCCGCCGAGCACCAGCGGGGGGACGGCGGAGCCGCGCAGCAACGGGGTCCCGGCGTCGGCGCCCAGCACGGCGAGTGCCACCGCGGCGGCGGCCAGGGTCTCCTCGGTGGCCCGCAGCCGGGCGCGCGACCCCCACGCCGAGCCCCCGGCGGCCGCGGCGGCCAGCGCCAGCAGCAGCACCTGGGCCGACCCGCCGCCGTAGACCGCGGCCGCCGCCCCACCGGCGCTGACGACGAGCACGGCGCCGACCACGAGCAGCAGCTGCGGCGGTCGGGCGCGGTGGGGGAGCGGTGGCACCGGCGCTGAGCCCACGACCTCCCCCTCCCGCGTCCGTGCGACCGGTCCACGGTAGGGCGGCCCGCCGCCGGACGCGCTCCGGTCGTTCAGCGCATCTGCGCCACCCAGGCGACCGCCTCACGGACCTGCTGCCGCCGGCGCTCGTACGTCGCGCCCAGCGCCAGCAGGAGCAGCCCGACGACCGCCAGGGTCAGCCACCGGGGGGCCAGCGGGGCGTAGGGCGTGAGCCGTCCGAGCACGACGAAGGCCAGAGCCCCGGCGCCCACCACGAACGGCGCCTGCCGGTGGGTGAGCGTGCCGGCGACGGTCAGCCCGGCGGCGACCACGACCACGAGCACCAGGCGCAGCGCCGACGGCTCGGCGACGACGACCAGCGCCGAGGGGACCAGGGCGGTGGCCACCGCGGCACCCTCCGCCGCCCACGACCGGGCGCCGGCGCGCAGGTGCGGCACCGCGACCACCAGCAGCCCGACCGCCGCCGGCAACGTGTAGACCTCGACCGTCTGCACGGCCGCGCCGCCGGCGGCCACCCAGCAGGCCAGCACCAGGTCGGCGACGGCGAGCACCGCCACGTCCCGCCGGGCGGCGACCAGCGCGTACGCCCCGGCCGCGGCACCCGCGATCCCCAACTGGACGGCGACCTGTCCCCAGGCGCCCGTCTCCGCCGTCGACCCCGCCGCCAGCAGCGCGGCGAGCGCCGCCGTACCGGCCGCCGACGGCTCCTCGGGCCTGCCGGCCCGTGCGGCGGCCAGGGCGAACCCGGCAGCGGCGACCAGCACGATGAGCAGCCCGGCGACGGCGGTGCTGAGCCACCCGTCCTCGCGGGCGAGCAGCGCCGCGCCGACCGGGCACAGCAGCGCCGCCCCCACGGTCTGTGGCCGCCGCGTGGCCAGCCGCGCCGCGGCCAGCGCCGCGGGCACCGTGCCGGCGAGGACCACCAGGCCGAGGACCCCGTCGCGGCCGTCGACGGCGAGCAGCCCGGCGCCGCCGGCGGTGAGCACGCCGCCGGCGGCCAGCAGGGCGGCCAGCGCGGTCCGGCGCGGCGCGGCGAGGACAGCCGCGGTCAGCAGGGCGATCCCCAGCCCGGCCGCGGTGACCCAGCCGGGCAGCTCGGCGCGGGCCAGCGCGCCGGTGAGCGCCAGAGCGGAGACCGCGGCACCCGCGCGGGCCAGGACCGGGGCGGCGGGCAGCCGAGCGGCCAGCCGCGCGTCCTGCCGGAGCAGCAGGGCGACCGCGCCGGCGGCGGCCAGCAGGGCGGTCGTGGTCCACGCGTCCGCCGCCGTCCCGGCCCAGGCGACCAGCACGCCGCCGCCTGCCGCGACGGCCGCCCAGAGAGCGGCCAGTCCCAGCGCGACCGGTGCCAGCGCCCGGCGCAGCCGCAGCAGGACGACGAGGTCGAGCAGCGCCGTGCCCAGCACCGCAGCCACCCCGGCGGCCGTGGTGACGGCGTCCATCGGCAGGAGCAGCAGCGGGACGGGTTGGGCGGCGAGCAGGGCGGCCAGGGGCCAGGTGACCGTGCCGGGGGTCACCCGGCCGAGACCCAGCGCGGCCGCCGCGACCACGGCGCAGCTGACCGCCGCCCACAGCCGGTCCGGCACCACGTCGAGGCCCCACAGCCCGAGAGCGTGCGCCGCGCCGAGGTCGACGGCGAGCAGCGCCGCACCGGCGGCGGCCAGCGCCTCCTCGGTGGCCCGCAACCCGCGCCGGGCCGTCCACGCCGAGACGCCGCACGCGGTGGCGGTGACAGTCGCCATCACCGCGGACTGGAAGACCAGGCCGAGTCGGGTCCAGGCGACCGCGACGAAGGCGAGGCCCGCCGCGACCACCAGCAGCGCGCCCAGCCCCAGGAGCACCTGCTGCGGGCTGACCCTGCGGGGCGGCCGGCCGGGCGGCGTGGGGAACAGCGGCGGCGGGGTCGGAGCGGCGGCCGGTGGCGGGGGAGTGGGGGCGGGGACCCGGAGGACAGGGGCGGGGGGCGCCGCGGATGGGGCCGGGGCGGGCGGCGGGGCCACCGTCGCCGTGCGCAGTGTGGCCAGCAGCCGGTCGCGGTCGCGGACGAGCTCGTCGATCGTCGCGCCGATGCGGGCGACGACGCGGGCCGCCTCGCCGACGGCCGGCAGGCCGCAGGAGGGGCAGGGTGCCGGTCCGGGTCCCGCGCTCGGCAGGCCGCACACCGGGCACGGCGGGCTCCAGGACGGACCGGACGTCGAGGTCATGGCCGGGATCGTGGACCGTCGAGGGCCCGCGTGGGAGAGGCGTCCCCCGTCTGTGGACGACGGTCTGCTGTCCACATCACCCGGAACGCGGTCGGTACCGCGCGTCCGAGCGCCTATCCTGGGATCAGTGATCACGACGACCGGCCTCGAGCTGCGCGCCGGGGCTCGCGTCCTCATCAGCGAGGCGAACCTCCGCGTGCAGCCCGGCGACCGCATCGGCCTCGTCGGCCGCAACGGCGCCGGCAAGACCACCACGCTCACCACCCTCGCCGGTGAGCGCCTGCCGCACGCCGGCAAGGTCGAGGTCAGCGGGGAGATCGGCTACCTGCCGCAGGACCCGCGCAGCGGCGACCTCGACATCTCCGCCAGCGACCGCGTCCTCTCCGGCCGCGGCCTCGACGTCCTGCGCGCGCAGATGACCAAGGCGCAGGTCGCCATGGGCCAGCCGGCCGACGACACCGAGCGCGACCGGGCGGTGCGCCGCTACGGCCGGTTGGAGGACCAGTTCGCGGCCCTGGGCGGGTATGCCGCGGAGAGCGAGGCCGCGCGCATCTGCACCGCGCTGGGTCTGCCCGACCGGGTGCTGGGACAGCCGCTGCGCACCCTCTCCGGTGGCCAGCGGCGCCGCGTCGAGCTCGCCCGCATCCTCTTCTCCGACGCCGAGACGCTGCTGCTCGACGAGCCCACCAACCACCTCGACGCCGACTCGATCAGCTGGCTGAAGACGTTCCTCGGCGCGCACAAGGGCGGGCTCATCGTCATCAGCCACGACGTCGAGCTGCTGGACGCCGTCGTCAACAAGGTGTGGCACCTCGACGCCAACCGCGCGACCGTCGACGTCTACAACCTCGGCTGGAAGCCCTACCTCGCCCAACGGGAGACCGACGAGCGGCGGCGCAAGCAGGAGCGCGCCAACACGGAGCGCAAGATCGACGCGCTGACCGCGCAGGCGGACAAGATGCGCGCCAAGGCCACCAAGGCGAAGGCGGCGCAGAGCATGGACAAGCGGGCCCAGCGGCTCGCCAGTGGCCTGGAGGCCGTGCGTGTCCAGGACCGGGTGGCCAAGCTGCGCTTCCCGACCCCGGCGGCGTGCGGGAAGACCCCGCTGACCGCCGAGGGGCTGTCGAAGAGCTACGGCTCCCTCGAGGTGTTCACCGACGTCGACCTCGCCGTCGACCGCGGCACGCGGGTCGTCGTCCTCGGGCTCAACGGCGCCGGGAAGACGACGCTGCTGCGCATGCTGGCCGGCACAGAGGCCCCCGACACCGGTGAGGTGAAGCCCGGGCACGGGCTGCGGATCGGCTACTACGCCCAGGAGCACGAGACCCTCGACCTGGACCGCTCGCTGCTCGAGGTGATGCGGTCGGCGGCGCCGCAGAGCACCGACACCGAGCTGCGGCGGATCCTCGGCGCTTTCCTCTTCTCCGGCGACACCGTCGACCAGCGGGCCGGCACGCTCTCCGGCGGCGAGAAGACCCGGCTGGCCATGGCCACGCTGGTCATCTCCGGCGCGAACGTCCTGCTGCTGGACGAGCCGACCAACAACCTCGACCCGGCCAGCCGGGAGCAGGTGCTCGAGGCGCTGCGCACCTACACCGGGGCCATCGTGCTCGTGACCCACGACGAGGGCGCGGTGCGGGCGCTGGACCCGGACAAGGTGATCCTGCTGCCCGACGGCACCGAGGACACCTGGAGCGAGGACCTCGCCGACCTGGTCGAACTGGCGTAGTCATCGCGGTCCTGCCGGACCGCACCGCGGCCACGTGCCGTCCCTGACCTGCGTCGAGCCCTGCCGGGCACTCGATCGCGGGAGCCTCCGGCCCCCACTCCTCGCGCCGTGACACCGCGGTCCTGCCGGACCGCACCGCGGCCACGTGCCGTCCCCGACCTGCGTGGAGCCCTGCCCGGCGCTCGATCGTGGGAGCCCCCGGCCCCCACTCCTCGCGCCGCCTCGCAGGGCGGCTCACGGTCAGCACCGCGGTCAGCTGCCGTCCCCTATCTGCGTCGAGCCCCGTCCTCGCTCGAGGTGGGTGGGGAAAGTCAAGCCTCGCGTGGCCGGTATCGCCCGTCCGGGTGATCATGAGCAGGTGGGACGCCGAGGTCAGCGGGGCCCGGCGCCGACGGGACGAGCAGCCTCGGCGGGCCACGGGTCCGCAGCCGGTTGCTGACGGAGGGGAGTCATGGCCGACTCGAGCACCGCGGATCTCGGCAAGGGCAAGCGCATCACCGGAGGCGACCGCACGTCGCTGGCCGACGAGTTGCGCAAGCGCTACGACGGCGGCGAGAGCATCCGGTCGCTGGCGTCGTCGACCAACCGGTCGTACGGCTTCGTGCACCGGCTCCTGTCGGAGTCCGGCGCGAGCCTGCGCAGCCGCGGGGGAGCCAATCGGAACAGCAAGAAGAGTTGAGCGGTCCCGACCGTGACGGGTGGGTGAGGACGGCCCGCGACGGCGCCGTCCTCACCGTCACCCTCGACCGGCCCGACCGGCTCAACGCACAGACCCCGGCCACGTGGGCGGCCCTCGCCGCCGTCGGCCGCTCGCTGGACGCCGACGTCCGGGTGGTCGTCGTGCGCGGAGCGGGGCGGTCCTTCTCCGCGGGCCTGGACCGCAGCCTGTTCAGCGCCGACCCCGGCACCGCCGGCGGCCTGGGGGAACTCGGCCGGCTGCCCGCCGAGGAGACCCAGGAGCGCATCCGCGGCTACCAGGCCGGCTTCCGCTGGCTGCGCTCGCCGGGGATCGTCTCCATCGCCGCGGTCCAGGGGCACGCCATCGGCGCCGGCGCGCAGCTGGCGCTCGCCTGCGACCTGCGGGTGCTCACCGAGGACGCCGACCTGCGGCTGCCCGAGGCGACGCTGGGGCTGGTGCCCGACCTCACCGGCACGAGCACGCTGGTCGAGCTGGTGGGGTACTCGCGGGCGATGGAGCTGTGCCTGACCGGGCGCGCGGTGAGCGCGGCCGAGGCCCAGGCGATCGGCCTGGCCAACTCCGTCGTCCCCGCGGCCGGGCTCGACGACGCGGTGGCCGCCCTGGTCGCCGCGATCACGGCGGCCCCGGTGGGGGCGACGCGGGAGACCGCGGCACTGGTCCGCTCCGCCGTCCGCAACGACCCGGCGGCCCAGGACGCCGCGGAGCGGGCGGCGCAGACCCGCCGGCTGGCGGAGCTGGTCGGCGGGCGCTGAACCGTCGGAGGGTCCTGGCAGGCTGCACCCGGAACAGCCCGCCCGGCAGGGGTGTTGGCCGGTCGGGAGAGGGGGTGGCATGGACGTGAGTGGTCCCATGACCTCCATGGCGGCGATGCGGTCCTTCCGCCGCGACCCGTCGGTCGTTGCGCGCGAGCTGCCCAAAGGCACCGTCCGGCGCATCCTCGGCATCGCCCGGCCCTACCGGCGCGAGCTGACCTGGTTCGTGCTGCTGGTGATCGGCTCGTCGGTCATCGGCGTGCTGACCCCGCTGCTCGCCGGGCAGATCGTCAACCGGATCGCGAGCCTGGAGGGGACGGCGGGCGACGTCGTCCGCATCGCGCTGGTCATCGCCGGCCTGGCGGTCGTCGACGCCGGCATCTCCCTGGCCACCCGGTGGTACTCGGCGCGCATCGGCGAGGGCGTCATCTACGACCTGCGCAGCCGGGTGTTCGAGCACGTGCAGCGGATGCCGGTCGCCTTCTTCACCCGCACCCAGACCGGCGCGCTGGTCAGCCGGCTCAACAACGACGTCATCGGCGCCCAGCAGGCCTTCACCTCGACGCTGTCCGGGGTGCTGTCGAACGTGATCGGCCTGGTGCTCACCGCCGGCGTCATGTTCTCGCTGTCCTGGCAGATCACCGCGCTGTCGCTGGTCCTCGTGCCGGTGTTCGTGCTGCCCGCCCGCCGGATCGGCCGGAGGCTGCAGGAGATCACCCGGGAGTCCTACGGGCTCAACGCCTCGATGAACGCGACGATGACCGAGCGGTTCAACGTCGCCGGGGCCCTGCTGGTCAAGCTCTTCGGCCGCCCCGAGACCGAGGCCGAGGGCTTCCGCGGCCGGGCGGCGCGGGTCCGCGACATCGGCGTCCTGTCGGCCATGTACGGGCGCACCTTCTTCACCGCGCTCACCCTCGTGGCGGCGCTGGCCACCGCGCTGGTCTACGGCCTCGGCGGCTGGCTGGCCTTCACCGGGTCGCTCAGCCCCGGCGACGTCGTGGCGCTGGCGCTGCTGCTGTCCCGGCTGTACGGCCCGCTGACCGCGCTGTCCAACGTCCGGGTCGACGTGATGAGCGCGATGGTCAGCTTCGACCGGGTCTTCGAGGTGCTCGACCTGCGGCCGATGATCCGCGAGGAGCCCGACGCCGTCCCGGTGCCGGACGACGACCGGTCGATCGCCTTCGAGCACGTGTCCTTCAGCTACCCGTCGGCCGCGGACGTCTCGCTACCGTCACTGGAAGACGTGTCCCTGCCCGAGCACGGCGGGCCGACGGCGGTGCTGCACGACGTCTCCTTCCGCGTCGAGCCGGGCCACCTGGTCGCGCTGGTCGGCCACTCCGGTGCGGGGAAGACGACGATCGCCAACCTGGTACCGCGGCTGTACGACGCGACCAGCGGCACCGTCCGCGTCGGCGGGGTCGACGTCCGGCACGCCACGCTCGCCTCCCTGCGCGACGCGATCGGCGTCGTCAGCCAGGACGCGCACCTGTTCCACGACACGATCCGCGCCAACCTGCTCTACGCGCGGCCGGAGGCCACCGACGACGAGTTGTGGGCCGCGCTGGGGGGCGCCCGCATCGCCGGGCTGATCCGGTCGCTGCCCGACGGCCTGGACACCGTCGTCGGCGACCGCGGCTACCGGCTCTCCGGCGGCGAGAAGCAGCGGCTGGCGATCGCCCGGGTGCTGCTCAAGGCGCCGGGCATCGTGATCCTCGACGAGGCGACCGCGCACCTGGACAGCGAGTCGGAGGTGGCGGTCCAGCACGCGCTGGACACCGCCCTGACCGGCCGGACGTCGCTGGTGATCGCGCACCGGCTGTCCACCATCCGCAGCGCCGACCAGATCCTCGTGATCGACGACGGTCGCATCGTGGAGTCGGGCACACACGAGGAGTTGCTGGCGCTCGGCGGCCGGTACGCCGACCTGTACCGCACGCAGTTCGCGGTCGGCGAGGGGCGAACGGTCGGCGCGGCGTGACCACTACCGTCACTCCTGTCCCAGCAACGCAGGAGGAGCCAGCGTGACGTCCGCGCACCCGAACGACAGCCAGATCCGTGCGCTCTACGCCCAGTTCCTCGACGGGTGGAACCGGCGCAGCGGCGCCGCGGTCGCAGCCGCCTTCGCCGACGACGGGGACATCGTCGGGTACGACGGCACCCACCACCACGGGCGTCTGGCCATCGCCGCCGACTTCCGGCAGATCTTCGCGGGCCACCAGACGGCCACCTACGTCGCGGTCATCCGCTCCGTGCGGCCCGTGGCACCGGGCGTGGCCGTGCTCCTGGCCCACGCCGGGATGATCCCGCCCGGGGAGAACGACGTCCATCCGCGCTACCACACGGTCCACACGGTGGTCGCGGTCGACGAGGGCGCCGGCCGCTGGCGCATCTCGCTGCTCCAGGCCACCCCGGCGGCGTGGCACCAGCACCCGGAGGCCCGTGAGGCGCTCACCCAGGAACTGCGCGGACTGCTCGCTCCGCAGTGAGCCGGGTACAGCGGCTGTAACGAGTGCGCCGCCCCGCTCTGAGCTGGGCGGGAGCCGACCTCCGGCACGGTCCCGCCACGAGCCTGGTGAGGTTCTGGAACGGCCACCCTTCGGGGGCCCGCGCCGAGCGTGCGAGGCGTGGGGAGAAGGGTGGTCCGTCTTCAGTGCAGGACCTTGAGCCCCACGACGCAGCCGACGATCCCGGCGAGCAGCAGCAGCCGCACCGCGGACACCGGCTCCTCGCCGCTCACCATGGCGATCACGACGGTGAGCACCGCGCCGATGCCCACCCAGACCGCGTACGCCGTCCCGACGGGCAGCTCGCGCATGGCGTAGGCCAGCCCCACCATGCTGAGGACGAGGGTGACGCCGAACACCACCGACGGGGCGAGGCGGCTGAACCCCTCGGAGCGGCCGAGCGCGGTGGCCCAGACGGCCTCCAGCACACCGGACAGGACGAGGACGAGCCAGGACACGACAGCCTCCGCAGGCGCCGTCTTGTCGCTGTCCGGGTACGGCACCGCTCGTCCGGGGGCCGGGAGGCGGCCCGACCCCATGGTCCCACAGGTGGTGCGGGGTCTCAGGCGGACCAGGTGGAGACCGCGGCGTCGTAGCGGTCCAGCAGGACCGCGGCGATGCGGTCGTCGGGCAGCAGGGGAGCGGTGACCGCGTCCGCGCCGGCTCCGCCGAGCTTGTCGTGGAAGTGACCTGGCGCCAGCAGGTAGGCGGCGAGCACCACCCGCCGCGCGCCGGCGGCCCGGGCGGCGGCGACCGCCTCGGCCACCGGCGGCCGGGCGGCCGAGCCGTAGCCGGTGGTCACCGGGCCGCTCCAGCCCTCCCGCAGGACGGCTGCGGTCGCGTCGACGTCGGCGACCGAGCGCGGGTCGCTCGAGCCCGCCGCGGCGAGCACCACGGCGGTGGCCGGATCGCCGGGGTCGGCGCCGGCGGCGAGCAGCCGGTCGTGCAGGACGGCGACCAGCCGGGGGTCGGGGCCCAGGGGGCGGGCGGCGCGGGCCGCGGCGTGCTCGCGCACGGCCCGGGCGATGTCGACGTGCACGTGGTAGCCGCCCGACAGCAGCAGCGGGACGACGACCGAGGGGCGCCCGTCGTCGGCCAGGCCCGCCACGACGTCGGCCACCGTGGGCGGCTGCACGTCGACGAACGCGGCGGTGGTGACCAGCCCCGGCCGGAGGGTGCGGGCAGCGAGGGCGAGCTCGGCGATCAGCCGGCGTCCGGTGGGGTTGCGGGTGCCGTGCGCGCAGGCCACCAGCACGGGGTCGGGGGTCACGTCGTCCATGGGTTCCCCTCCGCGGCCGCTCCGCTCCTCGCTCGCTGGCGCTCGCTGCGGTCCTCACGCCCACGTCGGCTCACGTCGTCCATGGGTTCCCCTCCGCGGCCGCTCCGCTCCTCGCTCGCTGGCGCTCGCTGCGGTCCTCACGCCCACGTCGGCTCACGGCGTCCTCAGCCGGCCGCCGTCGACCGCGACGGTGGTGCCGGTGACGTAGGAGGCGGCAGGGGAGAGCAGGAAGGCGGTCACCCGGCCGAACTCCGCCGGGTCGCCGACGCGTCCCAGCGGGATGTCGGCCTCCGCGCGGGCGCGGGCCCGCGCCGGGTCGCCGGAGCCGGCCTCGCGCTCGACGACCAGCTCGGTGGCGAAGGTGCCCGGCAGCAGCCCGACCACCCGGATCCCGCGGGGGGCCAGCTCGTCGGCCAGTTGCTTGGCGGTCATCGCCAGGCCCGGGCGCAGGCCGTTGGAGACCGCCAGCCCGGCCAGCGGCTGCCGTGCGGAGGTGGAGAGCACGAACCCGATCACGGCCCCCTCGCCCAGGTGCGGCACGAGCGCCCGCACCAGCCGCAGCGGGCCGAGCAGCACGCTCTCCACGCCGTCCCGCCAGGCCTGCTCGGGGGTGTCGAGCACGCCGCCGGGCTCCGGGCCACCGACGCTCACGAGCAGGCCGTCGACCCGGCCCAGGCGCTCCTGCGCGGCCGCGACCAGCCGCTCCGCGGTGCCGGCGTCGGTCAGGTCGGCGGCCAGGCCGTGCGCCGCGGGCGCCCCGCCCAGCGAGGCGACGGCGGCGTCGACGGCGCGGGAGCACCGGGAGCTGACCAGCACCCGGGCCCCGTCAGCGACGAGGGCCCGGGCGGTCGCGAGACCCAGCCCCCGGCTCGCGCCGGTGAGCAGGTATCCGCGGCCGCCCAGGCCCAGGTCCATGCGGTGTGCGTCAGCCGCGCAGCGAGCGCAGCACGTACTGCATGATCCCGCCGTTGCGGTAGTAGTGCGCCTCACCCGGGGTGTCGATCCGGACGGTGGCGTCGAACTCGACGTCGCCCGCCTGCACCTTCACCGTGCGCGGCGTCTCGCCGTCGTTGAGCGCGGTGATCCCGGTGATCGTGAACTCCTCGTCGCCGGTCAGGCCGAGCGACTCGCGGTTCTGGCCGGCAGGGAACTGCAGCGGCAGCACGCCCATGCCGATGAGGTTCGAGCGGTGGATGCGCTCGTAGCTCTCGGCGATGACCGCCTTGACGCCGAGCAGCGCCGTCCCCTTGGCCGCCCAGTCGCGCGAGGACCCGGAGCCGTACTCCTTGCCGGCCAGCACGACGAGCGGGATGCCCTGCTCCTGGTAGGCGACCGACGCGTCGTAGATCGTCGTCGTCTCGCCGGTGAGGTGGTTCTTGGTGACCCCGCCCTCCGTGCCGGGCACCAGCAGGTTGCGCAGCCGGATGTTGGCGAAGGTGCCGCGGATCATCACCTCGTGGTTCCCGCGCCGGGAGCCGTAGGAGTTGAAGTCGCGCCGCTCCACGCCGTGCTCGCGCAGGTACGCGCCCGCGGGGCTGTCGGCCTTGATCGAGCCGGCCGGCGAGATGTGGTCGGTGGTCACCGAGTCGCCGAGGACGGCGAGGGTGCGGGCACCGGCGATGTCCTGCACGGGGGCCGGCTCGGCCGGCATGCCCTCGAAGTACGGGGGCTTGCGGACGTAGGTGCTCTCCGGGTCCCAGGCAAAGGTGTCCCCGGTCGGCGTGGGCAGGTTCTGCCACTGCTCGGTGCCGGCGAAGACGTCCTCGTAGCTGCGGCCGAACTGCTCCGCGGAGACGGCCTCGTCGATGACCCGCTGGACCTCCTGCGGCGAGGGCCAGATGTCGCGCAGGTAGACGTCCTGCCCGTCCTTGCCCTTGCCCAGCGGCTCGGTGGTGATGTCGACGTCCATCGAGCCGGCCAGCGCGTAGGCGATCACCAGCGGCGGGCTGGCCAGGTAGTTCATCTTGACGTCGGGGTTGATCCGGCCCTCGAAGTTGCGGTTGCCCGACAGCACCGAGACGACGGCGAGGTCGGCCTCGTTCACCGCGGCCGACACCGGCTCCGGCAGCGGGCCGGAGTTGCCGATGCAGGTGGTGCAGCCGTAGCCGACCAGGAAGAAGCCCAGCTTCTCCAGGTACGGGGTGAGGTTGGCCTTCTCGTAGTAGTCCGTGACGACCTTCGAACCCGGCGCGAGCGTCGTCTTGACCCAGGGCTTGCTCTCCAGCCCCGCCTCGACGGCCTTCTTGGCCAGCAGCGCGGCGCCGATCATCACCTGCGGGTTGGACGTGTTGGTGCACGAGGTGATCGCGGCGATCACCACGTGCCCGTGGTCGACGAAGGTCTCCGTGCCGTCCTCGAGCACCACCTTGGCCGGCTTGGTCTGCCGGTCGGGCAGCTGCTCGCCGGGCAGGTACGGGTGGGGCCGGCCGTCCTCCCCGGTGTCGTGCGCGAAGGGGCTCACCGGGTCCGAGGCCGGGAAGGACTCGGCGGAGGCCTCGTCGGCCGCGGACACGACGCCGTAGGGCCGCTCGTTGGACGGCACCCCGGGCTTGCGGTCCTCGCCGCCGGTCTCGTCGTCCCTCACGTAGTCGCCCAGCGCGGCGCGGAAGGAGGCCTTGGCGTCGGACAGCGAGACGCGGTCCTGCGGCCGCTTCGGGCCGGCGATCGACGGGACGACGGTGGCGAGGTCCAGCTCCAGGTACTCGGAGAAGGCCGGCTCGCGGGACGGGTCGTGCCAGAGGCCCTGCTCCTTGGCGTAGGCCTCGACCAGCGCGACCTGCTCGGCGCTGCGGCCGGTGAGGCGCAGGTAGCCGATCGTCTCCTCGTCGATGGGGAACATCGCCGCGGTCGAGCCGAACTCCGGGCTCATGTTGCCGATCGTGGCGCGGTTGGCCAGCGGTACCGCCGAGACGCCCTCGCCGTAGAACTCGACGAACTTCCCGACGACACCGTGCTGGCGCAGCATCTCGGTGATGGTGAGGACGAGGTCGGTCGCGGTGGAGCCGTCGGGCAGCTGGCCGGTCAGCTTGAAGCCGACCACGCGCGGGATGAGCATCGAGACCGGCTGGCCGAGCATCGCGGCCTCGGCCTCGATGCCGCCGACGCCCCAGCCCAGCACGCCCAGGCCGTTGACCATGGTGGTGTGCGAGTCGGTGCCCACGCAGGTGTCGGGGTAGGCGACGACGCGGTCGCCCTCCTGGCGCGGGAAGACCACGCGGGCCAGGTGCTCGATGTTGACCTGGTGCACGATGCCCATGCCCGGCGGGACGACCTTGAAGTCGTTGAACGCGCCCTGGCCCCAGCGCAGGAACTGGTAGCGCTCGCCGTTGCGCTCGTACTCGATCTCGACGTTGCGCTGGAACGAGTCCCGGGTGCCGAAGACGTCGGCGATGACCGAGTGGTCGATGACCAGCTCGGCGGGCGCCAGCGGGTTGATCTTGTTCGGGTCGCCGCCGATCTCGGCCATGGCCTCGCGCATGGTGGCCAGGTCGACGATGCAGGGCACGCCGGTGAAGTCCTGCATGACCACGCGGGCCGGGGTGAACTGGATCTCCTGGTCGGGCTCCGCATTCGGGTCCCAGTTCGCCAGCGCGCGGATGTGGTCGGCGGTGATGTCCGCGCCGTCCTCGGTGCGCAGCAGGTTCTCGAGGAGGACCTTGAGGCTGAAGGGCAACTTCGCGGAGCCCTCCACCGCGTCGAGTCGGTAGATGTCGTAGTCGGTGCCGTCGACGCTCAGCGTCGCCCGCGCTCCGAAGCTGTCCTTGCTGGCTGCCACTTCTCTGCGCCTACCCCTCAGCTGGTCCGTCGCGCTGCTTGCCACCCTGCATCATCCCAGGAGCCCGCACCTCTGCAGAGGTGAGGCGACCCTTGCCTCGCCTCCGGGGTCTCGGCGGGCACCCGATGATCAGGTCAGCTGGTCGTGCTGCGCCCTGGCTCACCGTCGACGCTGAGCCAGGACGCGCGACAGTGAGCTGAGCTGATCACCGGGGAACGGCCTCGCCTGCTCCTACCGTGGACGGCGTGACCCTCCCCGGCTGGCTGACCGGTGCGCGGCGGATCACCGTCCTCACCGGCGCGGGCATCTCCACCGACAGCGGCATCCCCGACTACCGCGGCCCGAACGGCGTGTGGACCCGCGACCCGGACGCCGAGAAGCTCGTGACGCTGTCCTACTACGTGGCCGACCCGGACATCCGCCGCCGGGCCTGGCTGATGCGCCGCGACACCGCGCCCGACGCCCGCCCCAACGCCGGTCACCGAGCGCTGGTCGACCTCGAGCGCCGGGGCCGGCTGCGCGCGCTGCTCACCCAGAACGTCGACGGGCTGCACCAGGCGGCCGGGTCGTCGCCGGAGCTGGTGGTCGAGCTGCACGGCACGGTGCGCGAGGTCGAGTGCCTGGCCTGCTCCGACCGGACGACGATGGCCGAGGCGCTGGCCCGGGTCGCCGCCGGGGAGCCGGACCCGGCCTGCCGCGTCTGCGGCGGCATCCTCAAGTCCGCGACGGTGAGCTTCGGCCAGGCGCTGGACCCGGCCGTGGTCGAGGCCGCGGCGGAGGCGGCGACCGACTGCGACGTCTTCCTCGCCGTCGGCACCTCGCTGACCGTGCACCCGGCGGCGGGCCTGACCGACCTGGCCGCGCAGTCCGGCGCCCGGGTCGTCGTCGTCAACGCCGAGCCGACCCCCTACGACGCCCTGGCCGACCTCGTGGTCCGCGAGCCGATCGGGACGTCGCTGCCCCGGCTGCTGGCGCCGTGACGCGCGACGAGCTGTCCGCCCGGTACCGGCACCTGGTGGACGACGAGCTGCCGCGGCGGGCGCGGGAGGGCCGTTGGGTGGGGACTCCCGACCACTGCTCCGGGCGGATCCTGCTCGACCACGCCGTCGGTGGCCGCTGGTACGACGTCCTGGACCGGCGCCGCTCGCCGGCGTCCGCGCAGCTGGACGAGGACCGGTCGGCCGCCGCCGTCGCGCTGGCCGAGCCGTCGGAGGACCTCCCTGCCCCCCCACCGCGGCCCCCTCCTGGGCACCGCCGCGAGCGTGCGAGCGGTGGGGAGGAGGGGGTCCTCCCGCCTGCAGGGAGGCCGGCCGGGCCGGCGGGCGCGGTGACCCTGCTGGCCGTCCACCTGGCGCTGACCGCGGCCTACGCCGGATTCCAGTGGACGGTGCGCGCGCTGGTCTACCCGCAGTTCGCCCTGGTCCCGCCGGCGGCCTTCCCGGCCTACGAGCGGCGCCACCAGCAGCGGATCACCCGGGTGGTCGGCCCGCTGTTCGCCGGCCAGGGCGGCACCACCCTGTGGCTGCTCGCCGACCGGCCCGACGGGACGCCGCTGACCGCCGTCCTCCTCGGCGCCGCGTGCCTGGCCGTCGTCCTGGCGGCCACCGTGCTGGGCGCCGTCCCGCTGCACCGCCAGCTGGGCGAGGCGTGGGAGGGAGCGGCCCACGGGCGGCTGCTGCGGGTCGACACCGTCCGTGCGGTCGTGGCCACGGCAGGGACGGCCGCGGCGCTCTGGGCGCTGCTCGGCTGATCCGGGGGACACCGGACCGGATCGGCGGCTAGCGTGACGGCCACCACGTCGAGCGGCGGTCGACCGGCTGGTCGGCCCGAGGACCCGGGAGCTCCCCATGCGCGTGCCCTTGACCACCCGAGACTTCCTCGACCGCGCCGAGCTG
The DNA here is from genome assembly GCF_054050015.1 of Geodermatophilus sp. SYSU D01176. Taxonomy (NCBI): domain Bacteria; kingdom Bacillati; phylum Actinomycetota; class Actinomycetes; order Geodermatophilales; family Geodermatophilaceae; genus Geodermatophilus; species Geodermatophilus sp. SYSU D01176. Next base: position 88,042 of record NZ_JBJGYN010000008.1, read on the forward strand.
GTCTACGGCGACCGCATCGGCATCGTGGACGAGCCCAACCAGCCCGCACCGTCGACGGGCGCGGTCTCCTACCGGGAGCTGGCCCGGCGCGGCCGCGCGTTGCAGGCCGGGCTCGACGCCCTCGGCGTGGGGGAGGGCGAGCGGATCGCCGTCGTCAGCCACAACGCCGGCCGGCTGCTCGAGTGCCTGCTCGCCCTGCCGTCGTCCGGGCGGGTCGTCGTCCCGGTGAACTTCCGGCTGCAGCCGGACGAGGTGAGCTACATCGTCGGCCACAGCGGCGCGCGGGTGCTGTTCGTCGACCCGGAGCTGGAGGCCTCGCTCAAGCGCGTCGAGGCCGAGTACCGGTTCTCCACCGGCGAGGAGTACGAGCAGCTGCTGCGCTACGACACCGAGCCGGTGCCGTGGTCCGCGCCCGACGAGGACGCCACCGCCACGATCAACTACACCAGCGGGACGACGGCGCGGCCCAAGGGCGTGCAGATGACCCACCGCAACGAGTGGGTCAACGCGGTCACCTTCGCCATGCACATGCAGCTGTCCGACCGCGACGTCTACATGCACACGCTGCCGATGTTCCACTGCAACGGCTGGGGCCTGCCCTACAGCGCGGCCGGCGTCGGCGCCCGCCAGGTGGTGCTGCGCAAGGTCGACGGCGCGGAGATCCTGCGGCGGGTGGAGCAGCACGGGGTCACCGTCATGGCCGGGGCGCCGGCGGTGTGGAACGCCGTCCTGGACGCCGCGGCCGAGTGGGACGGCGAGGTCCCCGGCCGTGACCGGGTGCGGATCATCGTCGCCGGTGCCCCGCCCCCGTCGAAGACGATCGCGCGGGTCGAGGAGGAGCTGGGCTGGGAGTTCAACCAGATCTACGGCCTCACCGAGACCGCGCCGCTGCTGACGATCAACCGGCCGCGCGCCGAGTACGACGACCTCGACCCGCAGGAGCGGGCCCGGCTGCTGTCCCGCGCCGGCGTGCCATCGCTGGGCACCCGGCTGCGGATCAGCGACTCCGGCGAGGTGCTGGCGCAGAGCAACACCGTGCTGGCCGGCTACTGGCAGAACCCCGACGCCTCGGCCGAGGCGCTGGAGGGCGGCTGGTTCCACACCGGGGACGGCGGCAGCATCGACGACGGCGGCTACCTCACCATCTCCGACCGCAAGAAGGACGTGATCATCACCGGCGGCGAGAACGTCTCGTCGATCGAGGTGGAGGACGTCGTCTTCAGCCACCCGGCGGTCGCCGAGGTCGCGGTCATCGGCGTCCCCGACGAGAAGTGGGGCGAGATGGTCACCGCCCTGGTGGTGGTCGCCGAGGGCCAGCAGGTCACCGCCGACGAGATCGTCGCCCACTGCCGGGGCCGGATCGCCGGGTACAAGATCCCCAAGCGGGTGGAGTTCCGCGACGAGCTGGCCCGCACCGCCACCGGCAAGATCCAGAAGTTCAAGCTGCGCGAGGCCTTCTGGTCCGACTCCGACCGCCAGGTGCACTAGCACCCCGTCCTGCAGCGTCGGCCACCACCGGCGGCGCACACCGCCGAGGCCGCCCGGGTCCCTGACCTGCTCGGGGCCGCCTCCGGACCCCCACATCCGGCGTCTGCCTCCCCCCATGTGGGGAGTGCCCGCTCAACCGTCCCTCTGATCTTGTCGTTCCGGCACCGGAGTGCGCCTCCGGGCGCCGGTCGGCGAGGTCGTGAGAGAGGTCGGGGGACGTGGGCAGGACGGACGTGCGGGGGAGCCATCCGAGGCGCTCCGGGTGGCTGGTGCGCGGAGCCGGGACGGTGCTCACCGCCCTGGTCCTGGCCGGACTGGTCCCCGGGACGGCGCTGGCCGCCCCCGGCGAGGCCGAGGTGGCCGCGGCGCAGGCCGAGCGCGACGCCGCGGCCGCCCGCGTCGGCGAGATCGGCGCGCAGCTGACGCGGGCCCAGGAGCGGGTGGACGCCGCGCGTCGGGGCGCGCAGATCGCGCTGCAGGAGTACGAGGTCCGCCGGGCCGCCCAGGAGGAGGCGCAGGCCGTCGCCGACGCCGCCGCCGCGGCCGCGGAGCGGGCCCTCGCGGAGCTGGCCCGCGGCCGCGACCAGGTGGTCGCCTTCGCGCGGTCCAGCTACATGCAGGGCACCACGTCCCCGGGCACGGCCGCCCTGATCAGCGCCGACGGCCCCGCCCAGCTGGTGGAACGGGCGGCGCTGCTCGACGCCGCGGGCAGCCACCGGGTCGACGTCGTCACCGAGCTGACCGCCCTCGAGCAGCAGGCCGCCGCCGCCGACGACGCCGCGCAGGTCGCGGTGCAGGCGGCCGGCGAGGCCGAGGACGCGGCCGCCGACGCGCTGGCCAGCGCCCAGGAGCAGGAGGTCTCCGCGCGCGCCCAGGCCGCCGAGCTCGCCGACCGGCGGGAGGTGCTGGAGGCCGAGCTGGCCGAGGCCCAGGAGGTCCTCTACGGCGCCCAGGGTGCCGCGGCCGCGGCGGCCGCAGCGGAGGCAGCCACCGCGGCGGCGCAGGCCCGCCCGCCCGCGCCCAGCGCGCCGTCCGCGTCCTCGTCGAGCAGCTCGTCGGCGTCCACCGGCTCGTCGTCCCCGCGGTCCTCGTCCTCGTCGCCGTCCTCCTCCCGCGGCGGGTCGCCGACCGGGACCGACACCACGGCCGGCGCGCCCACGGGATCGGCGGTGGAGGTCGCGATCGCGGCGGCGAAGAGCCAGCGCGGGCTGCCCTACAGCTGGGGCGGCGGCAACGGCAACGGCCCGACCTACGGCATCCCGCCGGACACCGGGATCTACGGGTTCGACTGCTCGGGGCTCACCGAGTACGCCTACGCGCAGGCCGGGATCCGGATCGGCGGCACCAGCCGCGAGCAGTACTGGCGCTTCCGCGACCGGACGGTGGCCGCCGAGGACCTGCAGGCCGGCGACCTGGTGTTCTGGGGCGAGACGTCGGACTACACGTCGATCTACCACGTGGCGCTCTACATCGGCGGCGGTCAGGTGGTCCAGGCGCCGCAGAGCGGGGACGTCGTGCGGATCTCGTCGATGTGGTTCGGCAGCGACTACTACGGCGCGGTGCGCCCGACGGCCTAGGGGAGGTCCCCCTGCCCCCACCACCCGCAGGCACGCGGGACCCTGCAGGGGGCCGGCCGGGTCGAGAGATGGGGCGTCGGGCAGCCACGGGGGGAGCTGCCCGACGCAGCAACGAGGCTAGCAGTCGGCGGGAGCTGCAGGCGGACGTCTGCGCGCGGTGCGCGGTCGGCCCGTGTCGGCCACTCTCGGTGTCCGGTCGGCTCGCCCGCGTGCACGCCCAGCTGACGGCCAGGAACGTGTAGGACACTGGCGGGGACGGGCACGCCGCCCGTCGCCGACCTCGCGGTGTCCCCGGGACCCGAGGCCGTGGACCGGCACGATCAGGGAGTTCCGTGAGCAGCGCCGCCAGCACCCCGCTCGACCAGTCCGCCGGGCAGCCGGTCCCGCCGTCGGTCGACGCGGCTCACCTGGAGCGGGTGCTGTTCGAGATCAAGCGGGTGATCGTCGGGCAGGACCGGCTGGTCGAGCGGATGCTCGTCGCGCTGCTCGCCCGCGGGCACGTGCTGCTGGAGGGCGTCCCCGGCGTCGCCAAGACCCTCGCGGTCGAGACGCTGGCCACCGTTGTCGGCGGTCGCTTCGCCCGCCTGCAGTTCACCCCCGACCTGGTGCCCGCCGACATCATCGGCACCCGCATCTACAAGGCCGGGCAGGACGCCTTCGACACCGAGCTGGGCCCGGTGTTCGCCAACTTCGTCCTCACCGACGAGATCAACCGCGCGCCGGCCAAGGTGCAGTCGGCGCTGCTGGAGGTCATGGCCGAGCGCCAGGTGTCGATCGGCGGGGTCACCCACCCGCTGCCCGACCCGTTCCTCGTGTTGGCCACCCAGAACCCCATCGAGTCCGAGGGCGTCTACCCGCTCCCCGAGGCCCAGCGGGACCGCTTCCTCATGAAGGTGCTCGTGGACTACCCGAGCCCCGAGGAGGAGCGGGAGATCATCTACCGGATGGGGTCGACGCCGCCGGTGGCCGACACCGTGCTCGGTCCCGACGACCTGATCCGCATGCAGCGCACCGCCTCGCAGGTCTTCGTGCACCACGCGCTGGTCGACTACGTCGTCCGGCTGGTGGTCGCCACCCGCGCGCCGCGCGAGCACGGCATGGAGGACGTCGCCTCGTGGGTGTCCTACGGCGCCAGCCCGCGTGCCTCGCTGGGGCTCATCGCTGCCAGCCGGGCGCTGGCGCTGGTCCGGGGCCGCGACTACGTGCTGCCGCAGGACGTCCTCGACGTCACCACCGACGTGCTGCGCCACCGGCTGGTGCTCTCCTACGACGCGCTGGCCGACGGCGTGCCCGCCGACCACGTGGTCAAGCGGGTCCTGCAGACCGTGCCGCTGCCGCAGGTGGCCCCGCGCCAGCGCGCCGGGGGCTTCGGCCCGGCCGGCCCCGGCGGGCCGTCGGTGCCGGCCGCGCCGCCGTTCGGTGCGCCCCCGTTCGGCCCGCCCGGCCCGCAGTACGGCCCGCCCGGTCAGCCCTTCCCCGGCCCCGGTCCGTTCGGCGGCCCGGGCCGGCCGGGTCAGCCCGGGCCCGCCCCGCAGGGCCGGCCGGACGTCCCCTCCAACGGCGCCGACCGCGGGTCCTCGCCGGCGTGATCCTGCGTCGCCGGTCCGGCGGCGCCGCGACCCCGGAGCAGACCGGCCTCCCGTCCACCCCGGGGTCCGGCATCGACCCGGGGTCGGGCGATGGTGCGCCGCCGCACTTCGCCGAGGGCCCGGCCGACGTGCTGCTGCAGCGGCTGGAGCTCACCGTCCGCCGCCGGCTCGACGGCCTGCTCCAGGGCGACCACCTGGGCCTGGTCCCGGGCTCCGGCACCGAGGCGGGTGACTCGCGCACCTACCACCCGGGGGACGACGTCCGGCGGATGGACTGGCCGGTGACCGCGCGCACCCAGGTGCCGCACGTGCGGGAGACGATCGCCGACCGCGAGCTGGAGACCTGGGCCGTGGTCGACCTCTCGGCGAGCCTGGACTTCGGCACCGCGGCCTGCACCAAGCGGGACCTCGCGATCGCCGGGCTGGCTGCGGTCAGCCACCTCACCGTCCACGGCGGCAACCGGCTCGGCGCCGTCGTCACCACCGGCGAGCGGGTCGACCGGTACCCGGCCACCGCCGGCCGGCTGGCCGCCGACCGGCTGCTCCGCGCCGTCGTGGCCACGCCGCGGGCGGCCGGCGGGCGCCGGGGCGACCTGGCCGCCGCGCTGGAGTCGCTGCGCCGCCCGCCGCGCCGCCGCGGCCTGGTGGTCGTCGTCTCGGACTTCCTGGGCTCCGACGCGCAGGGCGTCCCCGACTGGGAGCGCCCCCTGCGGGGCCTGCGGGCCCGGCACGAGCTGTTGGCCATCGAGGTGGTCGACCCGCGCGAGCTGGAGCTGCCCGACGTCGGGCTGCTGACCGTCGTCGACCCCGAGAGCGGCCAGACCCTGGAGGTGCCCACCGGCGACGCCGCCTTCCGCGCCCGGTTCGCCGAGGGGGCGGCGGCCCAGCGGCGGGCGATCGCCGCCGCGCTGCGCCGCGCCGGCGCCGGCCACCTGCAGCTGCGCACGGACCGGGACTGGCTCATGGACGTCGTCCGGTTCGTCGCGGACCGCCGGCGGGCCGGCAGCGGAGGAGCCTCCCGATGACCTTCCAGGCCCCCTGGTGGCTGCTCGGGCTGCTGGCCGTCGTCGCGCTGGTGGCGCTGTACGTGGTGCTGCAGCTGCGCCGCAAGGCCTACGCCGCCCGCTTCACCAACGTCGCGCTGCTCGGCACCCTGGTGCCCCGGCGCCCCGGCTGGCGGCGGCACCTGGCCTTCGGGCTGGTCGCTCTCGCGCTGGCCGCGCTCATCGTCTCGCTCGCGGTGCCGAGCACCGAGGTGCGGGTGCCGCGGGAACGGGCGACGGTGGTGATGGCCGTCGACGTCTCGCTGTCGATGCAGGCCACCGACATCGAGCCGAGCCGCTTCGAGGCCATGCAGGTGGCGGCCAAGCAGTTCGTCGACGTGCTGCCCGAGCGCATCAACCTCGGGCTGGTGTCCTTCGCCGGCACCGCCACGACGGTGGTCACCCCGACCACCGACCGCGGCCAGGTGCGCACCGCGATCGACAACCTGGAGCTGGCCGAGTCCACGGCGATCGGCGAGGCGGTGTTCACCTCGCTGACCGCGATCGAAAACTTCCAGTCGTCGCTGGACGCCGACGGCGAGGCGGTGCCGCCGGCGCGGATCGTGCTGCTGTCCGACGGCTACAACACCGTCGGCCGCCCCGACACCCAGGCCGTCGACGCCGCGCTCGATGCCGGCGTCCCGGTCTCCACCATCGCCTTCGGTACCGACTACGGCACGCTGGACCTCGACGGCGAGCGGGTGCCGGTGCCGGTGGACCGCGCGACGCTCGAGGGGATCGCCGACGCCACGGGCGGCAGCTACAGCGAGGCGGCCAGCGCCGCGGAGCTCGAGCAGGTCTACCAGGACCTGGGCAGCCAGATCGGCTACACGACCGAGCCCCGCGACGTCAGCTACTGGTTCGTCCGCGGCGGGGTGCTGTTCGCGCTGCTCGGCGTCGTCCTCAGCCTGGTCTGGACCAACCGCCTGCTGTAGCGGCCGACCCCGGCGGCGATCCCCGCGGGGACCGCCGCCGGGGTGTTCAGCGGCCGGGGTCGAGGACCAGCTTGCCGGTGGTGCGGCGGGCCAGCAGGTCCCGGTGCGCCTCCCGGACGGCGGACAGCGGGTACCGCCCGCCGACGACCGGCCGCAGCGCACCGTCGGCCACCAGCGGCAGCAGCTCGGTCATCGCGTCGTCGAGCATGGAGGGCCGGGTCATGCAGTGCGCCAGCCAGAAGCCGACCACCGCGCGGCTCCGCTGCAGCAGCATCCCGGGCGGGACGGCGGCGGTCTCCTGGCGGGCGGCCATCCCGTAGGTGACCAGCCGGCCGAACGGGGCCAGCGCGGACAGGGAGCCGGCGAAGACGTTGCCGCCGGTCATCTCCAGGACGACGTCCACCGGCCGGCCGCCGTTGGCCTCGCGCAGCGCCGCGGTGAAGGCCTTCGGGTCGTCGTCGGCGAGGGCGGGGTCGATCGCGGCGTCCGCGCCCAGCTCCTCGGTGAGCGCCCGCTTCTCCGGGCTGGACGCGGTGGCGATCACCCGGCCGGCGCCCCAGCGCCGGGCCAGCTGGACGGCCAGCGACCCGACACCCCCGGCGCCGGCGATGACGACCACGGTCTCCCCGGCCGCCAGGTGGGCGCTGGTGCGCAGCAGGTGCCACGCGGTGCTGCCCTGCAGGACGACGGCCAGCGCCTGCTCGTCGCTGACCCCGTCGGGCACCTGCCACGTCAGCCGCGGGTGCGCGACGACCTTCTCCGCGTAGCCGCCGCCGTCGAGCAGGCCGACCACCCGCGGACCGCCGCCGGCCGACGTCCCCACGAACTCCGCACCGGGCACCAGCGGCAGCTGCTGGGCGGCGAGGTAGCTGTCCTCGATCTGGTGGGTGTCGGCGTAGTTGACGCCGGCGGTGGAGACGTCGAACAGCTGCTGACCGTCCGACGGGACCGGATCGGGCAGGTCGACGACGTCGAGGACCTCGGGACCGCCGAAGCGGGTGATCTGCACGGCTCGCATGCGGGAAGGCTAGGTCCTGACCCCTGGGCCACCGGTCGGGGCCGTCGACGGAGCAGTTCGTCCCTGGTCGGGAGCGGTCGGGAGGTCGACCCTGCTCAGGGGTCCGGCTGAGTCCGACGAGAGGGGACTGGCATGTCCGTCACGGTCACCGACACCGAACTGAAGGCACGGCACCGCACGATGTGGGCCTCCGGGGACTACCCCCGGATGGTGGAGACCTTCCTGCTGCCGCTCGGTCCACGGCTGGTGGAGGCCTGCGACATCCGCCCCGGACAGCGGGTCCTCGACATCGCGGCGGGCACCGGCAACGCCTCGCTGCCGGCCGCGGAGCGGGGTGCGCGCGTGACCGCGAGCGACCTGACACCCGAGCTGCTGGACGAGGGCAGGCGGCGCGCCGAGGCCCGGGGCCTGGAGCTGGAGTGGACGGAGGCCGACGCGGAGCACCTGCCCTTCGAGGACGGGTCCTTCGACGTCGTCATGTCCGCGATCGGGGTCATGTTCGCCCCGCACCACCAGGACGCAGCCGACCAGGTCGTGCGCGTGTGCCGGCCCGGCGGCACCATCGGGCTGCTGTGCTGGACGCCGGACGGCATGCTCGGTCAGCTGTTCGCCACGATGAAGCCGTTCGCGCCGCCGCCTCCGCCGGGTGCGCAGCCGCCGCCGCTGTGGGGCGGCGAGGACCACCTGCGGGGGCTGTTCGGGGACCGCGTGGAGTGGCGGACGCTCACCCGCGACGTCCTGGAGGTCACGGCCTTCACCCACCCGCGCGACTACGGAGAACACTTCAAGGCCTACTACGGGCCGACGATCGCCGCCCGGGCCAACGCCGTCCGGGAGGGCCGCGAGGCGGAGTTCGACCAGGCGCTGGACCGCTTCTGCGACGAGTGGAACCGCGGCACACCGGACCGGGCGCGGTTCGAGATGCAGTTCCTGCTCGCCGTCGGCACCCGACGCTGACCGAGGGGTCGGCCCCCGGGCGACCGCTCCGCACCGGCCCGACGCGCGGCGGTCAGCCGCGCAGGCGCCCCTCCGCCTCGGGGACGGCGAGGAACGCGGGCCAGACGGCGGGGTCGTCGACTAGCGGCTCGTGGCCGATCACCGTGCCTTCCGGGAGCGCGGTGACGCCGGACCTGAGGTGCAGGACCCGGGTGACCGGGACGCCCACCACCTGCGCGCCCAAGGGTGTGAGCAGGGCGGCGAGCTGCGCCATGCCGTCCTCGTTCGTGCGCCCGCCGAGCCCGACCCAGACGGTGCCTCCGTGCCGGAGGACGTCGCCGCCGTCGAGCGTCCCGGGCGCCTCGATCCGGGCGATCCGGTAGCCGAGGGCCGCCAGCGTCTCCACGGTCCCGGCGGTCTCGGGCCGGCGTCGGCCCGCAGCGCGTCGACGTAGCCCTGCCACTGGCGCAGCACCAGCCCGCCGTCGACGGGCGTCCGGTCGATGTGGGTGACCAACCCGTCGGCCAGCCGGGGGCCGGGGCGGCGGACCAGCGCGCGCTGCCGCATGCGGGGATCGTGGCAGGGCGCCGGAGGCCGACCCCCCGCCGGGGCAGCGGCGTTCAGCCCAGGCGCGCACGCACGACCGCGACGCCGGGCCCCTCCACCGCGTCCAGGCCGGCGCGTCGTCCCGCCGCCACCAGCAGCAGGTCGACATCGGGACCGCGCAGCTCGGCGCCGTCGCCGAGGGCCCACCCGGTGCCGGTCGAGACCAGCCGCACCCCGGCCAGCCGCCGCGGCCCGCCCATGAACCGGTTCGTCGCGACGTAGGCCAGGCAGTCCGCCACCACGTCGGGAGGCGACACGTGGCGCCGGCGCAGGGGCCGCGCGATGTCCTGACCGTGGACGACCAGGTCCATGAGCGGGTCCATCGGTGTGCTGCCGGGGAACCGCGGCGTGGAACCCGCGCTCTCGCGCAGCTGCGCGACCAGCTCCTCGGGGTCGTACGCCGCGGCCCGCCGCGCCGCCAGGTCGACCGCCATCCGGTCGAAGCTGCCCCGGGCCCGCACCGCTGCGCGCAGCACACGGGGCACCGTCAGCCTCGTCGTGACCGTGAGGTGGGCGACGAGGTCGCGCACCGTCCAGACCGTGCACAGCGACGGCGTCGTCCACTCCTCGGCGGTGAGGTCGGCGAGCAGGTCGGCGACGCGGTGCCGTTCGGCGGAGACCGCCGCGTCGATCTCGGCACGGGACAGGGCCGGCTGGGTGCTCATGGGGGTCTGGACTCCGACCACACCGCGAACTCGTCGGTCAGGAGGTGGCCGCGCGGGTGCCGCCCCCGAGGTACCAGGCGCGCAGGCGGGCGAACCCCTCGTCCAGGCCCACGAGCGGCCGCCAGCCCAGCGCGGCCCGCGTCCGGCGCTGGTCGAACCAGTGGGCGGTCGCCAGCTGTTCGGCCAGGAAGCGGGTGAGCGGGGGCACCGACCGCCGGCGCGTCCCCGCCCAGATCCCCTCGGCGACGGCACCGGCCGCGTAGGCCGCACCGAACGGCACCCGGCCGCGCGGCCCGGCGACCCCGGCCGCCCGGCACAGCCGGCCGAGGACCTCGGCGACCGGCCGCGGTTCCCCGTTCGAGACGACGAGCGCCTCGCCGTGCACCGGCCCGCACGCGTCCACGGCGGCGATCAGGGCCGCTGCGGCGTTGTCGACGTAGGTGGTGTCGATGAGGGCCGCGCCCGACCCGATCACCGGCAGCCGCCCGGCCCGCGCCCGCGCCACGATGCGGCCCACGAGCTGGGTGTCGCCCGGCCCCCACACGAGGTGCGGCCGGACCGCCAGCACGGCCGGCGCCGGGGAGTCCGCGGCCAGCGCCTCGAGCTCGGCCACGGCCTTGGAGCGGGCGTAGTGCCCGCGGGCGCGCAGCGGATCGGCGGGTCCGGCGCCCGCCCCGACGAGCGCCGTCCCGGCGTGCGCCACCGACGGGGACGAGACGTGCACCAGCCGACCGACGCCCGCGGCCCGGCAGGCGTCGCGGACGGTGCGGGTGCCCCGGACGTTGGCGTGCGCGTACTCGGCCCACCGGCCGGTGACGTCGACCTTCGCGGCCAGGTGCAGCACGGCGTCCTGGCCCCGGACGGCCCGCTCGACGACGGCCGGGTCGGCGACGTCCCCCAGCACCTCCCGGCACGGCAGCCCGGACGGACGGCGCTGCAGCACGGTCACCTCGTCGCCGCGCTCGACCAGCCCGGTGGCCGTGGCCCGGCCGAGCATCCCGCTCGCCCCGGTGACCAGCACCCTCACCGTCGGCGGGGAACCCGGGCGCCGGCCAGCACCCGCGCGGCGCGGCGGGCGACCTCGCTCCGGTCGACCTTCGACTGGTGGCGGACGTCCACCGGCAGCCTCGGGGTGGTCAGCACCGCGGCGACGTCGACCCCGGCGACCGCACGCACGGCGTCGGCCGTGCCCGGGTCGGCCAGGCCCAGCCGCGCCCTCCGGCGACCGGGCCGGCCCCCGGCCGGCACGACCACCACGACGACGACCTGCGTCCCGGCCGGCCCGACGCCGACGGCCGCGGCGGCCGACACCCCGGGGAGGGCCTCCACCCGCTGCTCGACCCCGACCGGCGTCACCGGTGCGGACGCGGTCGTGACCACGTGCTGCAGCCGCCCCTCGATCCACAGCCGCCCCTCGGCGTCCAGGTGGCCGACGTCGCCGGTGCGGTGCCAGCCCGGGTCCCGGGACGTCGCCCGCTCCAGCGCCCACAGCGCGTCGTAGCGGTCCTTGACGTGCGCGGCCCGGACGCATACCTCACCGGGGACGCCGGGGCGGTCGGTGAGCCCGCCGTCGGCCCGCCCGTCGGGGGACAGCGGGCTGACCCGCACGTCGACGCCGGGCAGCGGGCGGCCCACGCACACGCCCTCACCGGCGCCGGCGGCCTCGATGCCGGCCAGGGAGACGTCGGTGACCGGCAGGACCTCGGTCATGCCGTACGGGGTGTGCGCGTCGGCGGCGGGGAGGACCGCCCGCAGCGACCGCAGCAGGGACACGGGGACGGGCGCGCCGGCGGACATGAGCAGCCGGATGCGGGCCAGGGCCGTGCGCTGCCGGGCGGAGAGGTCCGCCGCCGTGGCGAGCACCCGCCGCAGCGCCGCCGGGGAGGCGAAGACCACGGTCGCGTCGACGGCCGCCGCGGCGTCGGCCAGCGCCGCCGCGGTCAGCGACCCGGGCGCGGTCACGTCGACGTCCGGCACCGCCGACCCGATGCCCAGCGCCGGCCCCAGGATCGCGAAGGGCGCGAACGCCGCCACGAACCGGTCCTCGGCGGTGAGGCCGTAGGCGGACCGCACCAGCTCCAGCTGGGCGGCGGCCTGGCGGTGCGTGTAGACGACGCCCTTGGCCGGTCCGGTGGCCCCTGAGGTGAACAGCACGGCGCAGTCGGCGTCCAGCGGCGGCTCGGCGGGCGCCGGTGCCGACCGGCCGAGCGCCTCCAGGTCGGCGAGCGCGTGCGTGGCGCCCGGGCCGCGCCGCGCGCGTCCTGCCGGCCCCGCGGCGATCCGGGAGCCGGGCAGTCCCATCAGCCGCGCGGCGGCCAGGCCCGCCCGGCTGCCGACGACGTGGTGGACCGCGGCGCTGCGCAGCGCCCGGCGCATCCCGGCCAGCCCGAGGCCCTTGTCCGCGACCACGACGACGCCGCCGGCGCGCCACACGGCGTAGACGGTGGCGGTGAGGTCGGCCGACGGCTCCACCAGCAGGGCGACGCGGTGCCCCGGGCGGACGCCGGCCGCCGCGAGCCCCGCCGCCAGGTGCGCCACCCGCCGGGACAGCTGCGACCAGCCGACCGTCGCGCCGCCGACCTCGACGACCGCGGGGGAGTCGTCGTCCGCCCGCTCGTCCAGGGCCGACCACAGCCGGCGTCCGGCCGTTCCCGGCCGCGCGGGGGGGCGGTCCCCGGCGTCGAGGTCGGCCACCCACTGCGCCACCGCCTGGGCGTACTGCGGCGCGTCCTCGGGGAGCAGGTGGGAGGCGCCCTCGTAGCGGTGCAGTCCGGCCTGGGGCAGCCGGCTGCGCAGGTCGGTCAGGTAGCGCTCGCCGAACACCGGGTCGCGCGGGCCCCACAGCAGCAGCGCCGGGACGTCGAGGGTGCGGATCCCCTCGGCGATCGCCTCCTGCACCGGCCGGGACGGGTGCCCGGGGGAGAACGGGATGTCGGCGACGAAGTCCCCGACCGCCCGCCGCCGCGCCGGCGAACCGTAGGGCGCCGCGAAGGCGTTCCGGACGTCGGCGGGCAGCGCCGGCCGGGACAGCGCCGTCGCCGCCCGGACGAACACCGGGGTGCCGACGGTGACCGCCGCGCGCACGCCCGGCGCGTGCGCCAGCCGGATGAGGGCCGGCCCGAGGTCGCCCTCGGGCATGGCGACGGCGGTGTTGGCCAGGACGACGCCGCGCAGCTGGTCGCGGTGCTCGAGTGCCCAGCCCAGGGAGATGACCCCGCCCCAGTCGTGCCCGACCGTGACGACCGGGCCGGTGACGCCGAGCGCCGCGGTGAGGTCGCCGAGGTCGGCCACCCGCTGCCGCAGCGACCGCGGGTCGGGCAGCCGGTCGGACCAGCCCATGCCCAGCTGGTCGGGGGCGACCACCCGCCAGCCGGGCGGGGCGCCGGCGAGCAGCCGGCGCCACAGGTAGGACCAGGTGGGGTTGCCGTGGACGCACAGCAGGGTGCCGACCGGGTCCGGGACGCCGTTGTCGAGGACGTGCCAGCCGTGCTTGGCGCCGGTGGGGTCGGCGACGGTGAGCGTGCGGGACCACGCGGGGTCCAGGCCGGGCAGCGCCGGCGGGACCCGCGCCGCGTCGTCCGCCGTCACCAGGCGATCTCGAGGCAGGAGGCGTTGAGGCCCGAACCGATCCCCATGAGCAGCACCCGGTCGCCGCCGACCAGCGCGTCCTGCTCGCCCGCCAGCGTGAAGGGGACCGAGGCCGGGCCGAGGTTGCCCCGGGTGGGGAACGTCGTCGGCACCAGCGCCGGGTCGATGGAGAACCGGTCGCACATGGCCTTGGTGTGCACCTTGGAGACCTGGTGCACCACGTAGCGGCTCATGCCCCCCGCCCAGTCGAACTCGCCCGCGGCGTCGGCCCAGAGGTCCTCGGACAGGGCGAGCCCGGCGTCGAGCAGGCCCTTGAGGTCGGTGCGCATCTCGTCGTTGTCGCCGGTGCAGAGCTCGTGGTGCTCGCTGCCGGCCCGGCTCGCGGACCCGACCAGGCGGTGCCCCTCCGGGTGCCGGTCGGCGCGCCCGAGGACCATCGCGACGGCACCCGAGCCCAGGGTCAGGGTCGCGAACTGCGCCAGCACGTCCTTGGACCCGGTGTCCGGGCGGTTGAGCCGCTCGACGGTGCGCTCCTGCACCGGCCGGGAGTCCTCGCCGTTGACGACCAGGGCGTGGTCGACCATGCCCGAGTCGATCATCGCGGCCGCCAGCTCCATGCCGTTGACGAAGCCGAGGCAGGCGTTCGTCACGTCGAAGTTCTGGCACGACCGGGGCAGGCCGAGCGCGTGGTGCACCGCGACCGCCGTCGACGGCTCGAGGTACCGGCGGCTCACCGAGGTGTTGACCATCAGCCCGATGGACGCCGGGTCGACGCCGCTCTCGCTGATCGCCTTGGCGCCGGCCATGGCGGCGCCGTCGACGAAGGTGACACCGTCGGCCCACCAGCGGCGCTCCCGGATGCCGGCGAGGCGCTCGAGCAGGCCGCGCCGCAGCCCCACCCGCTGGTAGGTCCCCTCCAGCGCGTCGTCGAAGTCGTCCGAGGCGACCACCCGGGTGGCGTCCTCCGTCTGGACGGCCAGGACCGCCGTGTTGGTGAACCTGCGTGTGCTGTTGCTGCTCATCTGTGGGATCCAGTCCTCCGCCGGGCCGGCTCCCCATCACGTGCCGCCCTCGTCCGTCGCGCTCTACCCGAGCCGTGTCCCGCTACTCCACCAGCCCCGGCCCCCGCACGTCACGCGCCGGACCCCGTCACCGGGTGTGACCTGCACCCACCGACTAGGTTCGGCACCCGGACGTCAGCGACCGGCGCAGGGGGTGTGGCACGTGGCGAGATCGGTGCTCGTGACCGGTGGGAACCGGGGGATCGGGCTGGCGATCGCCCGCGCGTTCGCCGAGCAGGGCGACGCGGTGGCGGTGACCCACCGTGGCAGCGGCGTCCCCGAGGGGCTGTTCGGCGTGCAGTGCGACGTCACCGACGCCGACGCCGTCGACCGGGCGTTCACCGAGGTCGAGGAGCGGCAGGGCCCGGTCGAGGTGCTGGTGAGCAACGCCGGCATCACCCGCGACGGCCTGCTCATGCGGATGAAGGAGGAGGACTTCACCGACGTCCTCGACGCCAACCTCACCGCCGCCTACCGGGTGTCCAAGCGCGCCGCGGCCAAGATGGTCCGCGCGCGGTCCGGCCGGATGGTCTTCGTCTCCTCGGTCGTCGGCCTGCTGGGCTCGGCCGGGCAGACGAACTACGCGGCGTCCAAGGCGGGGCTCGTGGGGCTCGCACGCTCGATCGCCCGCGAGCTCGGCAGCCGGGGCATCACCGCCAACGTGGTGGCCCCCGGCTTCGTCGAGACCGACATGACGGCGCAGCTGCCCGAGAAGCGGCAGCAGGAGATCCTCGGGCAGGTGCCCCTGGGGCGGTACGCCTCGGCGGAGGAGATCGCCGGCGTGGTGCGCTTCCTGGCGAGCGACGCGGCCGGCTACATCACCGGGGCGGTCGTCCCGGTCGACGGCGGACTGGGAATGGGGCACTGATGAGCGGCATCCTCGAGGGCAAGAAGATCCTGGTCACCGGCGTCCTCACCGAGGCCTCGATCGCCTACGCCACCGCGCGGATCGCGCAGGAGCAGGGCGCCACCGTCGTCCTGTCCAACTTCGGCCGGGCGCTGTCGCTGTGCCAGCGGATCGCCAAGCGGCTGCCGCAGGAGGCCCCGGTCGTCGAGCTCGACGTGACCGACACCGAGCACCTGGCGACGCTGGCCGACCGGCTGCGCGAGCACGTCGGCGACACCCTCGACGGCGTCGTCCACTCCATCGGCTTCGCGCCGCAGGAGGCGATGGGGGAGGGCTTCCCCGAGGTCGCCTGGGAGCACGCGGCGACGGCGTTCCAGGTGTCGACCTGGTCGATGGCCTCGCTCACCCAGGCCTGCCGGCCGCTGTTCGGCGCGCAGGCCTCCGTCGTCGGGCTGACCTTCGACGCGACCGTCGCCTGGCCGGTCTACGGCTGGATGGGCGCGGCCAAGGCGGCGCTGGAGTCCACCTCCCGCTACCTCGCCCGCGAGCTCGGGCCCGAGGGCGTCCGGGTCAACCTGGTCGCCGCCGGCCCGTTGCGGAGCATGGCGATGAAGTCCATCCCGGGCAGCAAGCAGTTCGAGGAGGCGTGGGAGACCCGCGCCCCGCTGGGCTGGTCGGTCACCGACACCGAGCCGGCCGGCAAGGCCGTCGTCGCCCTGCTGTCGGACTGGTTCCCGGCCACCACCGGCGAGATCGTCCACGTCGACGGGGGCTTCCACGCCGTGGGGGTGTGACCTGCATCCCCCGGCGGCCGGCCGCATCCGCCGGGGTCGTGGGGTAGAAGAGGGGACGTGCCCCTCGCCACCGACGTCGACATCACCCCCGCCGGCCAGCGTCCCGACGAGGACCCCTCGCTGGCCGTCCGCAACAACGGCGGGACGCCGCCGTCCGCGGCCGCCGCGCCCCCCGGCCGCCGGGAGGCGCTGCTGGTGCTGGGCTTCGGTGGCCCGGAGGGTCCCGACGACGTCATGCCGTTCCTCGAGAACGTCACCCGCGGCCGCGGCATCCCGCGGGAGCGGCTGCTCGACGTGGCCGAGCACTACATGCACTTCGGCGGCGTCAGCCCGATCAACGAGCAGAACCGGGCGCTGACCGCGGCGGTCCGCGACGAGCTCGCCGCCGCCGGCCTGGACCTGCCGGTCTACTGGGGCAACCGCAACTGGGCGCCCTACGTCGAGCACGTCTGGCGGCAGATGGCCGAGGACGGCATCGAGCACGTCTACGTCTTCCCGACGTCGGGCTTCGCCTCGTGGTCGGGTTGCCGGCAGTACCACGAGGACGTCGCGCGAGCCCGGTCGGTGTTCACCGGCGCCGCCCCCGGGGGCGGGCCGACCGCGGAGAAGCTGCCGCACTACGGCGACCACCCCGGGTTCGTCCAGGCCAACGCCGAGGCCCTCGCCGCCGCGCTCGAGGCGCTGCCGGAGGACGTCCGGGACACCGCGCGGCTGGTGGCGACGGCGCACAGCATCCCCGACACCATGGCCGCGGTGGCCGGGCCGGACGGCGGGGCCTACCAGGCCGAGCTGCTGCGCTCGGCGCGGCTCGTGGTCGACGCGGTCGCGCCCGGCCGCGGGTTCGACCTGGTGTGGCAGTCGCGCAGCGGCCCGCCGTCCGTGCCGTGGCTCGAGCCCGACGTCAACGACCACCTGCGGGCGCTGGCCGGCGCGGGGGAGAAGGCCGTCGTCGTCTTCCCGATCGGCTTCGTCAGCGACCACGTCGAGGTCGTCTGGGACCTGGACAACGAGGCGAGGGGGACCGCCGGGGAGCTCGGCCTGGCCTTCGCCCGCGCGGCGACCGCGGGCACCCACCCGGCGTTCGTGTCGATGGTGCGCGAGCTGGTCGAGGAGCGCCGGGCCGGCACGCCGCCGCGGCTGGGCACCAACTGTCCCGCGGCCTGTTGCTTCACGGCGCCGCGCCGTCCCGTCGCCCGCTGACGGGAGACCGCCGAGGGACCGGCGCGTCCGATCAGGGTGCGGAGGGCAGCGGCTCGGTGGATCCCGCCTCGAGCGCTGCCCGGACGTGCTCCAGGCCGCTGCGGATGAGGCGCCCGTAGCCGTCGTCCGCGAGCTCGTCGATCGACGCCTCCGCCTGTGCCAGGTGCTGCCGCGCGCCGGGCGCGTCGCCGAGCCGGCGGAGGCAGTCGGCGAGGCTGAGGTGCAGCGACGGCAGCATGCCGCGCACCCGGAGTGCCGCGTCGTACCGCCGTGCGCGCTCGTCGGTGAGGTCGCCTGCCGCCGCCAGGGCTCGCTCGTCCCAGCGCAGCTCCGAGCGGACGTCGTCCTGCAGGTCGGCGAGGAAGTGGGCGAGGGTCACCCGGTGCAGCGGGTCGCCGTCCGGCCCCACCCGCTCCCACAGGTCGGTCAGCCGCCGGCGCGCCTCGGCACGCGCACCGCCGCGGCCGAGGTCCACGGCAGCGACGATCTCCGCCGTGGTCCCGTCGGCGGCGCTCACCGGTCGGGGGTGGGTGGGGGCGTGGGCCGCGGGTCCCGAGCTGTCACGCCGGCCATCGTCCGGCCTCGAGCGGCTCGAGGGTCAAGCGGTGCGCTCCCGCGGGACGGCGTTGTAGGCGGCGGCGATCGCCTCGCGGACGGCGTCGCCGAGCGGGCGCAGGGCGTCGTCGCGGGCGGCGGCCTGGCGGTGGGTGACCGCGCCGCCGGGGGCGTCGGTGAGCGCGAGGTCGAGCACCCGGGCCAGCCGCTGGGCGCGCGCCATCAGCGACATCGCCACCGGGTCGGTGCCTGGCGGCATCCCGGGTACGTGCGCGGCCTTCGCCAGCCCGGCCAGCAGCGCCGGCACCTCCGGGTGCCACCGCGCGAGGTCCAGCTCGGCGAGCGTGCGCGCCGCGTCCCCGACGGCGAGGTCGAGTGCGCCGGAGACCGCCCGCAGCGACCCCTCGACCGGTGGCGGCAGCGGCGGGGCGCCGGTCAGGTCGAACGCCGTCCACTGCACCGCCTCGGGACCCAGCGGCTCGGGCACCAGCGCGAGCCGCTCGCCGACGGCGGCCTGCCCGGTCTCCACCGCCAGGTCGGGGAGGCCCGGGACGCGGGGCAGCCCGCGGACGTCGCCGGGCACCGGCAACACCAGCCGGACGCGGGTCTCGCCGGCGCCGCGCAGCGCGCTCAGCGCCCAGCCGAGGGGGACCGCCCCGTCGGTGCCGGGCAGGCCGGCCACCCGGTGCGCGGTCGTGCCCACCAGGGCGTCGAGGGCGTCGTCGTAGGAGGCGCGGCCGGTGAGCCAGGCGGTCGCCCAGGCCGCGAACCGGCCCGCGGGGAAGTCGTGCACCCGGCGAGGTTATGCCGCCTGCCCGGCTGGGTGACGGGGGCCGCCGAGTGGGCCCGCACACCCGCCGCCGTCTGCGAGGATGCCGCCGTGGACGCCTGGGTGCTCTGGCTCATCGCCTCGGGCCTGTTCGCCGCCGGTGAGCTGGCCAGTGGCGACCTCTTCCTGCTGATGCTGGCCGGTGGCGCGCTCGGCGGTGTCGGGGTCGCGCTGCTCGGCGGCCCGGTCGTGCTGCAGCTGGTCGCGTTCGTCGTCGTCGCGGCGCTGCTCCTGGCGCTGGTACGCCCGCTGGCCAAGCGCCACCTGACCGAGCGCACCCCCGAGCAGCTGGACGGCGTGGCCGCGCTGGTCGGTCGCACCGCCAAGGTCACCCGCGCCGTCGACGGGCACGGCGGCCGCATCCGCCTCGGCGCCGACGAGTGGACCGCCCGCACCCAGTACGGCGGCGACCGGTTCCCCGTGGGCGCGACCGTGCGGATCCTGCAGGTGGACGGCGCCACCGCCGTCGTCGGTGACGCCCTCGAGCTGGAGTGACTGCCCTCCCGGGGTGATGCCGCGTCGCGCCGTGGCCGGAAAGTGATCTAACCGGGGCAGGATCGGGGGCGCACCGTCGAGGAAGGAGCGTTCCCGTGACGCCCGCACTGATCGCCCTCATCGTCATCGCGCTGCTGGTGGTGGTCGTCGTCGCCAAGAGCGTGACGATCGTGCCGCAGGCGCAGGCCAAGGTCGTCGAGCGGCTGGGCCGCTACAGCCGCACGCTCTCACCCGGCCTGTCGCTGCTGGTCCCCTTCATCGACCGCGTGCGGGCCACGATCGACCTGCGCGAGCAGGTGGTCTCCTTCCCGCCGCAGCCGGTGATCACCTCGGACAACCTGCAGGTCGGCATCGACACCGTCGTGTACTTCCAGGTGACCGACCCGCGGCTGGCCGTCTACGGGATCGCGAACTACATCACCGGCATGGAGCAGCTGACCACCACGACGCTGCGCAACGTGGTCGGCGGGCTGAACCTCGAGGGCGCGCTGACCGGCCGCGACGGCATCAACAGCCAGCTGCGCGAGGTGCTCGACGGCACCACCGGCCCGTGGGGGCTCCGCGTGGCCCGCGTGGAGATCAAGGCGATCGACCCGCCGCCGTCCATCCGCGACTCGATGGAGAAGCAGATGCGCGCCGACCGCGACAAGCGGGCGATCATCCTGCAGGCGGAGGGTGCCCGGCAGTCGGCGATCACCACGGCCGAGGGGCAGAAGGCCTCGGCGATCCTCTCCGCGGAGGGCAAGAAGCAGGCGGCGATCCTGGAGGCGGAGGCCGAGCGGCAGAGCCGGATCCTGCGGGCCGAGGGTGAACGCGCGGCGCTGTTCCTGCAGGCGCAGGGCCAGGCCAAGTCGATCGAGACGGTCTTCCAGGCCATCCACGACGGCAAGCCCGACCAGGGGCTGCTGGCCTACCAGTACCTGCAGACGCTGCCGCAGATCGCGCAGGGCGACGCGAACAAGATGTGGATCGTCCCGAGCGAGTTCAGCAAGGCCCTCGAGGGCCTGGCCAAGCTGGGCGGTGCGGACGGCGACGGGCGGTCCTGGATGGACGTCGACCCGTCCCGGGACGGCGGGAGCCGGCCGGCCGCGCAGCTGGACACCTCCGGCTGGTTCGAGTCGGCGCTGCCCCGGGCCGCCGACCAGCCCGAGGCGAAGATCGAGCTGTCCAGCATCGCCGACGCCGCGCCGGCCGTGCCGGCACCGGCGATCCCGGACACGACGTCCCTGGCCCGCGCCGCCGAGCACGAGGCCGCCGGCGAGACCCCGCAACCGCCGCCGCGGGGGTGACGCGCCGCACGATCACGGCGCGGTGACCACGACGGGCCGACCCCGGGTGGCCACCGCGCCGTGATCGTCGCCGCCGTGACTCAGTCCTTGAGCAGGCCCTCGCGGAGCTTGGCCAGGGTCTGGCTGAGCAGCCGGGAGACGTGCATCTGCGAGATGCCGATGTCGGCGGCGATCTGCGACTGGGTCATGTTGCCGAAGAACCGCAGGATGAGGATCCGCCGCTCCCGGGCCGGGATGGTGGCCAGCAGCGGCTGCAGCGACTCGCGGTACTCCACGCCCTCGAGCGCGGCGTCCTCCTCGCCGAGGGTGGCGGCGAGGGTGGGGGAGTCGTCCTCGCCGGAGAGCCGCTCGTCCAGCGAGCTGCTGCGGTAGGCGTTGGCCACGGCGAGCCCCTCGAGCACCTCCGCCCGCAGGATGCCCAGGTGCTCGGCCAGCTCCGACGGCGTCGGCGCGCGGCCGTTCTTCTGCGCGAGCTCACCGACCGCCGCGTTCAGCGACAGGTGCAGCTCCTGCAGTCGCCGCGGGACGCGCACCGACCAGCCCTGGTCGCGGAAGTGCCGCTTGATCTCACCGGTGATCGTCGGGACGGCGAAGGAGAGGAACTCCACGCCGCGGCTGGGGTCGAACCGGTCGATCGCGGCGATGAGCCCGAGGGTGCCGACCTGCAGCAGGTCGTCGAAGGGCTCACCGCGGTTGCTGAACCGGCGGGCGAAGTGCCGGACCAGCGGCAGGTGCTCCTCGACCAGGATCTCCCGCAGCCGCTCCCGGCGCGGGTCGTCCTTCTCCAGCGTGGCCAGCTCGGCGAACAGCGGCGCGGTGCGCTCCGCCCGCTTCCGGTTCTCCGACATCGGCGGGGTGCTGGGCGAGCCGGTGTCGGACGACGCGGTCTCGTCCTCGCCGTCCGGATCGTCCTCCGAGTCCTCCGCGGACTCCGCGTCCACCTCGTCGGCGTCGTCGTCCGCGGTGTCGCGCTCGACCGGGTCGACGGCATCCGGCCCGGGGACGACCTCGCTGCGCGGGTCGGGCACCACGACGGGCTGTTCCTCGGACGCGACCTCTCCCGCCGTGCCCTTCCGGCCGGTCGGGACCTCGTCGTCGCGCAGGGTGTCCTCCTCGACGGTCTGGGGTTCCGGGGCTGCCGCCCCGGTCACCGCGCGACCGAGACGTTCCGGCCCGAGTTCCCGAGCAGCTTGTCCATGGAGATGACGGCGACCGGCGAGGTGCTGCCGTCGCCGGCCGGGACGGTGGCCTGGGTCGCCGGACCGGCCTCGACCTTGTCGACCAGCGTGTGCAGCACCGCCCAGCCGAAGCCGTCGCGGGGGACGTCGGTGCCCTCGGCCGTGGGCACCCAGGCGTCGATGTGCAGCCCCTGCCGGGTGGTCTCGAAGACCACGGTCAGCCGGCGGTCGCCGGAGACGATCGACGAGAGCGTGGCGCAGGCCTCGTCGACGGCGAGCCGGAGGTCCTCCACCGCGTCGAGGTCGTAGTCCATCCGCATGGCCAGGTCACCGGCCATGGCCCGCACGGCGGGCAGCTGGGTGGGGGTGGTGGGCACCCGCAGTTCCAGTCGCTCGGCGCGCCGCCCGTCCTGCGTGAGGGCACCCCTCGAGTCCACCATCCGTCGTCCGCTCCTCATCCTCGCGTCGCGACCGCGCACCGGTGGCCGTGGAGGCCCCGGTCGACGCGGTTCGCTTCCATCCTGCCCGACCGGCCGGAGCGTCTCGCCCCGCACCGTCGGGCGGTGCACCTGAAGAGGTGGGATACCCCACCACCCCCTCCGGTCAAACCCCAGGTCACCCCGCGGGTCGGCGCGGTTGCACGCCACCGGGGGCTGCGGTTCGCTGGCCCCAGATGAACGCCAGCCAGCAGAGCCCGCCGTCCGGGCCCGCACGGGTCGACGACGCCGGCGGTGCCGCGCTCGTCGCAGCGCTGGAGACCGCCTCCGCGGCCATCTGGTGCCTGGCGGGTCCCGCGCTGGAGCCGGTGTGGGCCAACGCCCGTGCCCGCGCCCTCGGAACGGCTCCGCACGACCTCGCCTCGGCCGCCGGCCGCCGCGTCGCCGAGCTGGCCGACACGGTCGCCCGGACCGGCCGCGTCGAGACGGTGCACGGCGACCCGGACCCCGACGGCCGGACCGGAACCGTCGTGCTGCAGCCGCTGGACGTGCACGGGCGGCCCGGCGTCCTCGTCGTCGTCGAGGCCGACCGGTCCGAAGGCGGGTCCGTGGCAGAGGGCGACGTCGTCGACCAGGTGCAGCACTCGCTGCTGCCGCCGGCGCTGCCCCTGCTCCCGGACGTGCGGCTGTCCGGCAGCTACCACCGCGCCAGCTCGGTGTCCGCCGCCGGCGGCGACTGGTACGACGCGGTCCCGCTCGGCCGGGGCCGGCTGGCGCTGGTCGTCGGTGACGCCGTGGGCCACGGGGTGCCCGCCGCCGGGGCGATGAGCAGGCTCCGCGGGGCCATGCGCTCGGTGGCGCAGCGGGACCCCTCGCCGGCCGCCGTCGTCGCCGCTCTGGACGCCTTCGCGGGGCAGATGGACGACGTCGAGGGGGCCTCGGTGTTCTACGGGGTGCTCGAGGCGGCCACCGGGCGGCTGACCTACGCCGCGGCCGGGCACCCCGCTCCGCTGCTCGTCGGGGCCGACGGCCGCGCGGAGTTCCTCCCGCTGGACCCCCGCCCGCCCCTGGGCAGCCTGCCCGGCGCGCCGACCGTCGCGGCCACCGCGCTGGTCCCGCAGGGCGGCACCGTCGTGCTGTTCTCGGACGGCGCCGTCACCGGGGCGACGTCGGCGGCGGGCCTCGACCGGCTGGCCGAGGTGTCCCGCACCGCGCTGGCCGCCCCGGACGCGCTCGCCGACGCCGGACCGGGTGAGCTCGCCGCCGTGATCGTCGAGGCGCTCCTGGACACCGAGGAGCGGCCCGACGACATCGCCGTCCTCGTCGCGCACCGCCGGGCCGAGACGACCGAGCCGCTGGAGCTGGACCTGCCGGCCGTCCCGGCGGCGCTGCCGGCGGTCCGCCGGCAGCTGGGGGCGTGGCTGACCGGGCTGGGCATGGGCGAGCAGGACCGGATCGGGGTGATGGTCGCGGTGGGGGAGGCCGCCGCCAACGCGGCCGAGCACGCCTACCGCGACATCGAGCCGGGCCGGATGCGGGTGACCGCGGCGGTCGACGTCGACGGGCTGCTGACCGTCACCGTGCGCGACCAGGGCCGGTGGCGGCCGCCGGGCCGCGACCCCGGCGACCGCGGCCGGGGCCTGCTGATCATGCGGCAGCTGGTCGACGGGGTGGTGCTGCAGGGGGAGGACGGCACCACCGTCACGCTGAGCATGCGGCTGCGTCGCGGCCCGGAGGAGGACGAGGACCGTCCCGGCGGCACGAGCGCGGCCGAGGTCGTCGTCGACCGGAGCGCCGAACGCCCGGTCGTGCGGGCCGCCGGCGCGGTCGACATGGTCGGCGCGGAGCAGCTGCGCATCCGGTTGCTGGAGGCCAGCCACGGCGGCACCGGCCGGGTCGAGCTGGACCTCACCGCGGTCACCCTGTTCAGCAGCGCGGCGGTGCGCGTGGTCCTGGCCATGGCCCGGATCGCCGGCGAGGAGGGCTGGCGGCTGGTCGTGCACGCCCCCGAGGGTGGGGTCACCCGGCACGTCCTCGAGATCAGCGGCCTCGGCGGGCTGGTCGAGCTGCGCTGACGGGCGAAGCGCCGTCCCGCCGCGTTTGCGGAACGCCGGCGGTGCCCATCCTGTGGGCGTGAGACTCCGCCGCAGCGACGTGAACGGCCCGGGATGGCGGCGCCGGCGCGCCGGCCGCGGCTTCGCCTACCACGACGAGAACGGGGCCCTGATCAAGGACGAGCGCCTCGACCGGCTGCGGTCGCTGGCCATCCCGCCGGCCTGGCGGGACGTCTGGATCTGCCCCTGGCCCAACGGCCACATCCAGGCCACCGGTGTGGACGCCGCCGGTCGCCGGCAGTACCGCTACCACGACCAGTGGCGCGCGCGGCGGGACGCCGAGAAGCACGAGCGGGTGCTGGAGATCGCCCACCAGCTGCCCGACGTGCGGGACGCCGTCGTCGACGCCATCCACGGGGAGGGGCTGAACCGCGAGCGGGTGCTGGCCGCCGCCGTCCGGCTGCTGGACCTGGGTGCCTTCCGGGTCGGCAGCGAGCAGTACGCCGAGGACAACGGCACCTACGGGCTGGCCACGCTGCGCCGGGACCACGTCCGGGTGCGCGGCGAGCGGGTGTTCTTCTCCTACACCGCCAAGGGGGGCATCGAGCGGGAGCTGGAGCTCACCGACAAGCCGACCGCGGACGTCGTCCGGGAACTGCTCAAGCGACCCGAGGACGGCGAGGAGCTGCTCGGCTACTGGGTGGCGGACCCGGCGGGCGGAGGCCGGGTCTGGCACGACGTGACCAGCACCGAGGTGAACGCCTACCTCAAGGAGATCAGCGGCGCGGAGATCACCGCCAAGGACTTCCGCACGTGGAACGCCACGGTGCAGATGGCCGCGACGCTGGCTGCGGCTCCGCCACCGAAGACCAAGACCGCGCGCAAGCGGACGGTCAACGCCGCCTACAAGGAGGTCTCCGAGCAGCTCGGCAACACCCCGGCGGTCTGCAAGGCCAGCTACGTCGACCCGCGCGTGGTGGACCGCTACGAGAACGGGGAGACCATCGCCGACGCGCTGACGGAGGCGGCGGACGCCGAGGGCGACCGCGAGGTGCAGCGCACCCTGGAGCAGGCGGTCTGCCGGCTGCTCAGCGCCTGAGGGAGGACCCCGCCGCAGACGACGAGAGGCCCCGCCGCAGCGGGGCCTCTCGTCGTGGGACGCGGGTGCGGGCACGCGGCCCGCTCCGGCTCAGGAGGTCAGCGGGTGCTGCCGTCGACGATGGTGAACAGGTCGATCAGGCCGGTGACCTCGAGCGGGCGGGTGACCGCCCGGGTGGTGGCGACCAGGCGGAGGTCGACGTCGCGCGAGCGGGCCGACTTCTGGGTCTCCACGAGGACGGCCAGGCCGGCGGACCCGAGGAACTGGACGCCCGACAGGTCGATGACCAGGGCCTTGGGCTGCTGCTCGAGCTGGGTGTCGAGCGACGACCGGAGCACCGGGGCGGTGAACGTGTCCACTTCGCCGACGACCGTCACCGTGACCGCGCCGTCCTCACCGGTGGAGGTCGAGAGCGTGATCACGTCGTCGAAGGGTGCCTCCGTGCCCTCGGTCGACACGTCGGGCTGCCCCTCGGCAGGCAGGTCGGATGTGGTCACGGGCTGAGCTCCTCTCAACGGCAGTACCCGACGGCACGACCGCCCGGTCAATCTACCGCTGCGCGGCCCCCCGGATGTCGTGGCCCCCGGACACTCACGTCGTCGTTCGTGTCCACGCCGGGCGGATCGCCGGCACGGCCGCGGCTGCCTGCTCAACCGCAACAACAACGTAGACATCCGAGTCCGAACGCGCCAACCCGCCCCGGACCACCGCCACGAACTCGTGACACGGTGCCCCTCCAGGGTGAAGGGCCACCGTGTCCCGTGTCGGTGGCCCGTGGGAGTCGGTGAGCTCGCCCTGCACGAGCCGGGCACGGCACCTCGCCGGAGTGGCCCGGCCACGGGGGCCCGGAGGGGCCCCTGGCCGGACACGGGGAAGGGCCCGGCCGGCCCCTGCAGGGTCCCGCCGCGAGCGTGCGAGCCGCGGGGGGCAGAGGGTCCTCGTTCAGTCCACGACGTGGATGGCCGACTCCTCCGGACCCTCGCCGCCGACCACCGGGTCGAGGCTGGCCTCGACGTCGTCGGCGGTGCGGTTGGTACCGGAGTCGGTGTCCGGGGTGGTGTCGTAGTCCTGCTCGAGCTGGCCGATGCCACGGCCCGGGTCCTCGGCGGGGCGCACGTCCGGGACGTCGTCGGCGATCTCCTCCTCCAGCCGCCCGGACAGCGGCTTGCCCTCGGACTGCTCCAGGGCCGTGGTGCCGAAGTCGACGGTCTGGTGGCCCTCCCGGTCGCCCGGCTCCGGGGCGAACTGCGGGTCCTCGGACCGCTGCATCGTCGGGAAGTCGTCCTGGGAGACGTCCGGGACACCGTCGTCCTCGGGGAAGACGTCCCGGGCGGTCTGGCCCTCGGGGCCGGTGGCGCCCGTCGCACCGCGGACGTCGTCGCTCGTCCCGGTGAGGCCCCGCTCGTCGTCGGGGAACTCGGTGTCGTTGAGGGCGGAGTGGATCGCTCCGCGGTCGTTCGGGTCCGGCTCGGTCATGGGTGTGCCTCCGTTCTGGGTGCGTCCGCCGCGCGCACGCTCGCCCGTCCCGTGGACGGGGGACCGGTCGGGGGACCGGCGTCGTGATCGCGCCCTACCCGTCGGACCCCGCCCCATGCGTGACCCGGCTCGCGGACACCCGCCGGGCCGGTTCCGCATGGCGCCCCCGGGAGTGGGTAGCGCGCCTGCCATGGCCATCACAGACGAGGTGCAGCGGATCGGGGCTCCCGTCCGCCGCTGGGCCCGCCACCAGAAGCGCGAGTACACGCAGGGGGAGCCGCGCCCGCTGGCCGGTGACCTGGGCGCCATGGGCGTGTACCTCGGCCTGGTGTCGGCCGGCGCGGCCGCCGTCCGCGCCTCGGGCCGGGAGCTGCCCGAGCGGATCCCGCCGGGCGACGCGGCGCTGCTGGCGGTGGCCACCTTCCGGCTGGCCCGGCGGATCGCCAAGGACCCGGTGACCAGCCCGCTCCGGGCGCCGTTCACGACCTTCCAGGGCCCCTCGGGCCACGCGGAGGTCGCCGAGGAGGTCCGGGAGCACGGCGGGGTCAAGCACGCGGTCGGGGAGTTGCTCACCTGCCCGTTCTGCCTGGCGCAGTGGGTGGCGACCGGACTGGTCTTCGGCTACGTGACCGCGCCCAGGGCCACCCGCCTGGCCGCGCTGACCATGACGCTGGTCGCCGGGTCCGACATCCTGCAGTTCGTCTACGACTCGATCCAGAACGGCGCGCTGGCGCCTGCCGGCGAGGAGGAGACCGGCGTGCAGTGACTCCTCCGTC
This sequence comes from Geodermatophilus sp. SYSU D01176, assembly GCF_054050015.1. Classification (NCBI taxonomy): domain Bacteria; kingdom Bacillati; phylum Actinomycetota; class Actinomycetes; order Geodermatophilales; family Geodermatophilaceae; genus Geodermatophilus; species Geodermatophilus sp. SYSU D01176. Next base: position 115,577 of record NZ_JBJGYN010000008.1, read on the forward strand.
CGGAGGAGGCGGCGCCGCTCGACCTGCCGGAGGGGCGGCAGCGGTCCTATCCTGGTGATCTTGACCGCTCCGGCCTTCCCCGCCCGCGGTCCACGGACGGGTATCTCGACAGGAGCACGGGCATGCGGTCGATCTGGCGCGGGGCGGTGTCCTTCGGCCTGGTCAGCATCGGCGTGAAGCTGTACACGGCCACCGAGGACCACGACATCCGGTTCAACCAGGTGCACGCCGTCGACGGCGGGCGCATCAAGTACCGGCGGGTGTGCTCGATCGACGGCGCCGAGGTCGAGTACTCCGAGATCGCCAAGGGCTACGAGCTGCCCGACGGCCAGCTCGTGGTGCTCACCGACGAGGACTTCGAGGAGCTGCCGCTGGCCTCCCGGCGGGAGATCGAGGTCCTGCAGTTCGTCGACCAGGACGAGATCGACCCGATCCAGTACGAGAAGACCTACTACCTGGAGCCCGACCCCTCGGCGACCCGCCCGTACGTGCTGCTGCGCGACGCCCTGGAGAACGCCGGCCGGGTCGCCATCACCAAGATCGCCATCCGGTCGCGGGAGTCGCTGGCGGCGCTGCGCGTGAAGGACGGCGTGATGGTGCTGCACACCATGCGCTGGCCCGACGAGATCCGTCGTCCGGACTTCGCGTTCCTCGACGAGGACGTCGCCGTCCGGCCGCAGGAGCTGCAGATGGCCGAGGCCCTGATCGGGTCGATGACCGGTGCGTTCGACCCGACCGAGTTCACCGACGACTACCGCGAGGCGATGACCGAGCTGCTGGAGGCCAAGCAGAGCGGCGGCGAGGTGCAGCCGCTGCCCGAGACCGCCGACTCCGGCGCGGCCGTCGTCGACCTGATGAGCGCGCTGCGCCGCAGCGTGGAGGCCGCCCGCGGCGGCGCCCCGGCCGAGGAGGCCCCCGTCCGGCGGGCGCCGGCCAAGAAGGCCACCGCCGCGAGGAAGTCGGCACCCCCGGCCGACGGCGAGGACGCCGCCCCGGCCCGCCGGACGACGGCGAAGCGCACCACCCCGGCGAAGAAGGCGACCGCCGCCGCGAAGAAGACGGCGGCCGCGAAGAAGGCGACGGCCGCGAAGAAGGCGACCGCCGACGAGGCGCCAGCCAAGCGGGCCCGCCGCACCGCCTGAGGTGCCGTCCCGGGCGAGCACCCGGCGGACGCCCCCGGCCGGGGAGCCGTTCGCCGTCGCCGAGCACCCGTCCGGCGTCGTGCTGCGGCTGGAGCGGGACGGCGTCCCGTGGTGCTGGACACTGCCGGAGGGGCCGCCGAGCGCTCGGGGGCCCGCGCGGCCCGCCGTCCCCGCGCCGTGCGCCGCAGCCGTAGGCCCCACCTGGGACGCCGGCCGCTACGCCACGGAGCAGTGGAGCGACGACCGCGTGGTCGTCTCGCTCGCGGGTCGGCGGCTGCACGGCCGGCACGTCCTCTTCCGGCGGTCCGACAGCGGTTGGGCCATCCGCGCGGTCGACGCGCCGGCCGAGGGCCCGCCCCTGGTGCCGATGCTCGCGACGCCGGGGGAGCTGCCGCCGCCGGCGCAGGACGGCGCGTGGGGTTACGAGTTCAAGTGGGACGGTGTGCGGGCGGTGGCCGTCGTCGAGGTCGGGGAGTTGGCCCTCTGGGCGCGCAGCGGCACCGACATCACCGTCCGTTATCCCGAACTGAAGCGGCTGCCGACGGCGTTGGGCGGGCACGACGCCGTCGTCGACGGCGAAGTGGTCGCCCTCGACACGCGCGGCCGGCCGGACTTCGGCGCGCTGCAGGGGCGGATGCACCGCACCGGCCCGGAGGTGCGTCGCATGGCTGCGGCGGCCCCGGTCAGCTACCTGGTGTTCGACCTGCTGGCGTGGGACGGGCAGAGCCTGCTGGCGCTGCCGTACGCGCAGCGCCGGGAGCGGCTGGAGGCGCTCGGCGTCGCGGGGGAGCGGTGGGTGCCCACGCCCTGGTTCCGCGGCGGCGGGGCCGCGGTGCTGGCCGCGAGCCGGGACAACGGGCTGGAGGGCGTCGTCGCCAAGCGGCTGGACTCGCCGTACCGCCCGGGGGTGCGCGGGCCGGAGTGGCGCAAGGTGAAGAACGTCCGGACGCAGGCGGTCGTGGTCGGCGGCTGGCGGCCGGGGCAGGGCCGGCGGGCCGGGGGCGTGGGCTCGCTGCTGGTGGGGGTGCACGACGACGCCGGCCGGCTGGTCTACGCCGGGCACGTCGGCACCGGCTTCACGGCGGCGGCCCTGAAGGAGCTCGAGCCGCTGTTCACGCCGGCCGACGCGCCACCCTTCGCCGACGCGCTGCCGCGTGAGGTCACCCGCGACGCGCACTGGGTGGCGCCGGAGCTGGTCGGGGAGGTCGCGTTCGCCGCGTGGACCGCCGACGGCCGGATGCGCCACCCCTCGTGGCGCGGCCTGCGCGACGACCTCGTGCCGGAGGACGTGGTCGAGGAGTGGTGAACCGGGTACGGGGGGTCGGGTGACCCGGCAGCTGGTGCGCGTCGACGGGCGGCAGCTGCACGTCTCGAACCTGGAGAAGGTCCTGTTCCCCGAGGTCTCCTTCACCAAGGCGCAGGTCATCGACTACTACGTGCGGATCGCGCCGGTGCTGCTGCCGCACCTGTCCGGCCGGCCGGTGACCTTCACCCGCTGGCCCGACGGGGTCGAGGGGCAGGCGTTCTTCGAGAAGAACAGCGCCCGGCACGCCCCCGACTGGGTGCGGAAGGTGACCGTGCCCAGCCCCGGGAGCTCCCGCGGCCGGGAGACCCTCGACATGGTCATCCTGGAGACCGTCGCCGACCTGGCGTGGGCGGCCAACCTGGCCGCGCTGGAGCTGCACGTGCCGCAGTGGCAGGTGGGCAGCCGGCTGCAGCCGGCGCTGCCGGACCTGCTCGTGCTCGACCTCGACCCCGGGCCGGACGCCGGGATCCTCGAGTGCTGCGAGGTCGCCGACCGGCTGCGCGAGCGCCTGGTGGACGACGGCCTGGACCCGGTGGTCAAGACGTCGGGCTCCAAGGGCATGCAGGTGTACGCGCCGATCCGGGTGACCGACCGCGAGCACCCCAGCCGGTACGCCAAGGCGCTGGCGCAGCAGCTGTCGGCCGAGACGCCGGACCGCGTGGTGTGGCGGATGGAGAAGGTGCTGCGGCCGGGCAAGGTGCTCGTCGACTGGAGCCAGAACAACCCCGCCAAGACCACCGTGGCGCCGTACTCGCTGCGCGCCCGGCCCGACGCGACGGTGTCCACCCCGATCGGCTGGGACGAGGTCGAGGCGGTGCTCGACGGCGCCGATCCCGGCGCGCTGCGCTTCCGTACCGAGGACGTGCTGGCCCGCGTGGAGGAGTACGGCGACCTGTTCGACATCGCCGGGGCGCAGCGCGCCGTCCTGCCCTCGACCTGAAGGGGTCACCGGTCCGCCGGGGCAGGGGTGGGGTGGGGCGCGCCGGGGCCGTGGCCTGGCATCCTCGCTTCCCGTGTCCGCTGAACTGCCCTCGCCCGGCCCGCGTGACGACCGGCTGGACGACGTCGGCCGCCTGGTGGTCCGCTGCCCCGACCGGCCGGGGATCGTCGCCGTCGTCAGTGGGCTGATGGCCGACGTCGGGGCGAACATCATCGACTCGCAGCAGCACTCCTCCGACCCGGTGGGCGGCACGTTCACGCTGCGGCTGGAGTTCTTCCTCGCCGACCTGACCGCTCGCCGCCAGCAGCTCGAGGGCGCCCTGGCGCTGCTCGCGCAGCAGTGGCAGTTCACCTGGCGGCTGACCGAGGCCGCGTACCGGCCGCGGCTGGCGGTGTTCGTCTCCAAGACCGACCACGTGCTGCAGGAGTTGCTCTACCGGGTGCGCGCCGGCGACCTGCGCGCCGAGATCGCCGCCGTCGTCTCCAACCACCCCGACCTCGAGCCGGTCGCCTGCGCGGCCGGCGTCCCGTTCCACCACGTCCCGGTGACGCCGGAGACCAAGGCCGAGGCCGAGGCGCGGGCGCTGGAGCTGATCGGGGACGTCGACCTGGTGGTCCTCGCCCGCTACATGCAGATCGTCTCGGCGGACTTCTGCAGCCGGTTCCCCGAGCGGCTGATCAACATCCACCACAGCTTCCTGCCGGCCTTCGTCGGGGCGAACCCGTACCGGGCGGCGCACGACCGCGGCGTGAAGCTGATCGGGGCGACCGCGCACTACGTGACCCCCGAGCTCGACGCCGGGCCGATCATCGAGCAGGAGGTCGCCCGGGTGGACCACCGCGCGACCGTGGCGGACATGCGCCGGATCGGCCGCTACGTCGAGCGCCAGGTGCTGGCGCAGGCGGTCACCTGGCACGTCGAGGACCGGGTCATCGTGGACGGGGAGAAGACGATCGTCTTCGCCTAGGCCCCCTGCAGGGGCCCGCCGCGAGCGTGCGAGCGGCGGGGGGCAGGAGGTCCTTCTCTTGACTGGTTCAAGAAAAGCGTGTTGGCTGGGCCGTGGTGGAGACGACCTGGCAGGAGCAGCTCCGCGCGGTGGGGCTGCGCGTCACCCGGCCTCGGCTGTCGGTGCTGCAGGTGCTCGCCGAGCGTCCGCACGCGGACGTCGACACCATCGTCACCGTCGCCCGCGCGTTGCACCCGTCGTTGTCGCCGCAGGCGGTCTACGGGGTGCTCCAGGCGCTCGTCAGCGGCGGCCTGGCCCGCCGGATCGAGCCGGCCGGCGCGCCCGCGCTGTTCGAGCTGCGGGTCGGTGACAACCACCACCACCTGGTCTGCCGCTCGTGCGGTGCCGTCGCGGACGTCGACTGCACCGTGGGGGCGGCCCCGTGCCTGACGCCCTCGGGCACGGCGGGTTTCGTCGTGGACGAGGCGGAGGTCGTCTTCTGGGGTCTGTGCCGCGAGTGCCGGGCACGGACGCCAGAGGCGACCGCGCAGGTCCTTCAGCACCACAATCGAGGAGGAGTCAACGCATGACCGACGTCGCATCGCAGGGCCCGGCGCCGAGCGAGGCGGACCGTCCGATCCTGACCAACCGTCAGGGCCACCCGGTCTACGACAACCAGAACCAGCGGACGGTGGGGGCCCGTGGCCCGGCGACGCTGGAGAACTACCAGTTCCTCGAGAAGATCAGTCACTTCGACCGGGAGCGGATCCCGGAGCGCGTGGTGCACGCCCGCGGCGTGACCGCCTTCGGCTACTTCGAGGCCGACGGCACCGTCGGCGACGAGCCGATCGCGAAGTACACCCGCGCCAAGCTGTTCCAGGAGAAGGGCAAGCGCACCGACGTCGCGCTGCGCTTCTCGACCGTCGCCGGTGGCCGGGACTCCTCCGAGTCCGCGCGCGACCCCCGCGGTTTCGCGGTGAAGTTCTACACCGAGGACGGCAACTGGGACCTCGTCGGCAACAACCTGGGCGTCTTCTTCATCCGCGACGCCATCAAGTTCCCCGACTTCATCCACTCGCAGAAGCCCGACCCGGTCACCTTCGAGGCCAGCGTCGCCGAGCGCGCCTTCGACTTCTTCAGCCAGACCCCCGAGGCCATGCACATGATCACGCTGGTGTTCAGCCCGCGTGGCACGCCGGCGAGCTACCGGTTCATGCAGGGCTTCGGCGTCAACACCTACAAGTGGGTCAACGCCCAGGGTGAGAGCGTCCTGGTCAAGTACCACTGGCTGCCCGAGCAGGGTGTGAAGTCCTGGACCGCCGCGGACGCCTCGGCGGTCCAGGCCCAGACCCTCGGGGCCCACACGAAGGACCTGCACGACTCGATCGCTGCCGGCGACTTCCCGTCGTGGGAGCTGCACGTGCAGATCATGAGCGACGACGAGCACCCGGAGCTGGACTTCGACCCGCTCGACGACACCAAGGTGTGGCCGGAGGAGGTCTTCCCGCTCCGCAAGGTCGGGACGATGACCCTGAACCGGATGCCGTCGGACAACTTCACCGAGAACGAGCAGATCGCGTTCGGCACCGGTGTGCTGGTCGACGGCCTGGACTTCTCCGACGACAAGATGCTGGTCGGCCGGACGTTCTCCTACTCCGACACCCAGCGCTACCGGGTGGGCCCGAACTACCTGCAGCTGCCGGTGAACCAGCCGAAGGCGCGGGTGGCCACCAACCAGCGCGACGGTCAGATGGCCTACGGCGTCGACCGGGCCGAGGGCACCAACCCGCACGTGAACTACGAGCCGTCGATCCTCGGCGGCCTGCGCGAGGCGCAGTCCCCCACCCACGACGAGCAGGGCCCGGTCATCACCGGCCGGCTCACCCGCAAGCGGATCCCGCGCACCGACGACTACGCGCAGGCCGGCGAGCGCTACCTGCTGTCGGAGCAGTGGGAGAAGGACGACCTGGTCGCGAACCTGGTCGGTGCGCTGCAGCAGTGCAACCGCGAGATCCAGGAGCGGATGGTCTGGCACTTCTTCATGTGCGAGGACGAGCTGGGCCAGCGCGTCGGCGACGGCCTGGGCATCACCGCGGACGACGTCCGTGGCCTGCCCCCGCTGCAGACGCAGACCCTCTCCGAGGAGGAGCAGCAGCGCGCCGCCAACCTCGGCAAGAACGGTCCGCGTGACGTCTCCGGCCACGTCATGACGCACTGCGTGCCCAACGAGCACGTCGTCGTCGCCGGCTGACACCGGCACCAGCACTCCGCGGCGGGGGGGGGGGGGGGGGGGGGGGGGGGGGGGGGGGGGGGGGGGGGGGGGGGGGGGGGGGGGGGGGGGGGGGGGGGGGGGGGGGGGGGGGGGGGGGGGGGGGGGGGGGGGGGGGGGGGGGGGGG